>DAIOEG010000052.1:0-10572 GCA_036746415.1 Phycisphaera sp.
GCGCGGGCAGCGTGTGCATGGTGTGGCAGGTGGATGCGGTGGGTGCGGTGGGGGCGGGGCTTTGCTGAATGGGCATGCGTTGAGAATACGTCACAGGTGCGAGCCGGACAAGGAAACGCCGACGGGGCCTACACTGGGCGCATGGCCGAACAAACCGCAGAAATTGCCCGGGTTTTCGAGTTGTACGCCCGGTTGTCGGAGCTTTTGGGCGAGAACAAGTTCAAGACGATCGCGTATCAGAAGGCCGCGCGGGTGCTGGGCGAGTTTGCGGGCGATGTGGGGGCGATGAGCGAGGCGGAGCTGCGGGGCATCGAGGGCATCGGCAAGGGTGTGGCCGACCGCGTGATCGAGTGGGTGCAGACCGGGCGGATCGCCGAGCTCGATGCGCTCGTGGAACAGGTGCCCGCGGGCGTGCTGGACATCATGGACATCCCCGGCGTGGGGCCCAAGACCGCGGCGCTGTTTTGGCGCGAGGCGGGCGTGGACTCGATCGTGACGCTCAAGGCCGCGCTGCACGATGGTCGGCTGACGGCGCTCAAGGGCTTTGGTGAAAAGAAGCTCGCGAACATCGAGAAGAACCTCGCGTTTGCACAAAGCGCAGGCGACCGTCAGCGCATCGGTCATGCGTACGATCTTGCGCAGCGGCTGATGCGGCCGCTTCGAGAGATCAAAGGCGTGCAGCGCGTCGAGTACGCCGGCTCGCTGCGGCGCGGCCGCGAGAGCATCGGCGATATCGATGTGCTGGTGTCGTGCAAGGCCGAGGTGAGCGGCGCGGTGCTCGACGCGTTTGTGAAACACGAGGCGGTGGTCGATGTCATCGCGCACGGCCCGACCAAGGCGTCGGTCCGCACCGATGCGTCGATGCAGGCGGACCTGCGCGTCGTGCTGCCCGAGCAGTTCGGCGCGGCGTGGATGTACTTCACGGGCAGCAAGGAGCACAACGTCGCCCTGCGCGAACGGGCACAGAAGCGCGGGCTGACGTTGAATGAATACGGGTTGATGCAAGATTCCTCAACGCCCGGGGCTGGCCAGCCCCGGGCTTTAGCGGGTGAGACGGAGGAGGGTGTGTACGCGGCGCTGGGGTTGCCGTGGGTGCCGCCTGAGCTGCGCGAGGACCGTGGCGAGCTGGCGATGGCGGAGCGTGGTGAGCTGCCGGCTCTTGTGGAGCTTGGCGACATCGTGGCCGAGCTCCACACGCACACGACGGCCAGCGACGGCAGCTGGTCGATCGAGGACAACGTGCGCGGCGCCGTCGCACGCGGGTTCCACACCGTCGCCATCACCGACCACAGCAAGAGCCAGTTCCAGGCCAACGGTCTGTCCAACGATCGGCTCGTGCAACACATCGAGGCCGTGCGCCGCGTTGCCAAGCAGTTCAAGGGCACGATCACGGTGCTCGCGGGCAGCGAGGTGGACATTTTGTCCGATGGCTCGCTGGACTACCCCGATGAGCTGCTTGCGGAACTGGACATCGTCGTTGCCTCGCCGCACGCGGCGCTGTCGCAGGAGCCCGACAAGGCGACGGCCCGGCTGCTGCGCGCGATCGAGAACCCTTACGTCACGATCCTCGGCCACCCCACCGGCCGACTGGTGATGCGCCGCGAAGGCCTCTCGCCTGACATCGTGGCGCTGTGCAAGAGCGCCACGCAGCGCGGGATCGCCTTGGAAATCAACGCGAATCACTACCGGCTGGACCTGCGCGACACGCACGCGCGCCTCGCACTCGAGCACGGCTGCAAGCTCGCCATCAACACCGATGCCCACGGCCCGGCCGACCTGGACCAGCTGCGCTTCGGCGTACTCACCGCAAGGCGGGCCGGCGCTCGCAAAGGCGACATCATCAATGCGATGGACCCGGCGTCGCTGCTTGGCTGGTTGAAGGGGACGCGGGAGAAGCGTTGAGGAGTCGCACAAGAAGGATCGCACTTGATGTGCATGTGTGTGGTGCGCTACCAGCCCAGTGTGTGTTGGTTGCGTTGGACGGCTTTGAGTGCGGGGACGGTGAACCACATGGTGCGTCGGCGTTGCTCGCTGAGCCGGGTGCGTTTGGCGAGCGTGGGGTTTTGTTCGAAGCAGCGTCGCACCTTCGTGGGGTGGTTGCAGTGTTGTGAGCGGTGGAGGAGGACGACGCGGCGCGGGTTGCCGTGCGGGCTTTGGTCGGCGATGCGTTGGACGGCGTCGAAGGCCTGTTCGTTGGAGAGGTGCCCGCTGTCGGAGAGGTTCCGCCTGTTGACGAAGGTGGGCCGGGGGCTATGGATGGTCATGTGCTCGTCGTAGTTGGACTCGATGCAGAGCAGGTCGACGCCGGCGAGGTGGTGGATGAGCGCGGGCGGCGCGTGGCCCAGGTCGGTCGCGTAGCCGATGCTCCAGCACTTGCGGTGGATGCGCGCCTCGAAGCGGTACGCGATGCAGCCCTGCCGGTCGTGCTGCACGCGCATCGGCATCGCACACAAGCCCTGCACTGGTTCAAACGCGCCGCGGTCGTCGAAGCACCGCACGAGCCCCGCATCAAACAGTGCGCCCGCGTCGCGCAGCCGACGCAAGTCGTCGGCGTGCCAGGCGTGGCACCACAGCGTGATCGACCGTTCCAGGAGCACGCCGACCCACGCGGGCTTGAAGTGGTCGCGGTCGAAGTGCGTCACGCACAGGGCCCGCACGTCGTCGAGCGACTGGCCGGCGTGGGCGAGTCGCTTGCAGGTGGTGCGTGGCCCCAGGCCCGCGTCGATGAGCACGACCTGCCGTGGAAGCAGGCGGATCGCCGAGCAGTTGCCGCCCGACCCTGAGCCCAGCACGCACAGCGCGGCGGCGGGTACGCGCACGCGGGCCGTTGCAACCGTCACAGCCGGCGCGTGGGAGTCAAACAGCGCGGGTTGTGCGGGGGGTTGGCGTGGCATCGTCGAATGAGCCGTTCAGTTTAGGTGGGATCGCGTCGAGGTTGATTGGATGATTGTCCGTGTGGCCATGCGGTGTCGCTGGCCCGATAGGTGCGGTCACCCGCCGATAAGCGCCGACCGCGAGCGGACAGGGCCCCGCCTTCTGCCGATGCCGATGTTGCCACGCCGACGCACGTTGTGCGCGTCAGCCATCGAGGAGTTGGGCATGCGATTATCGAACCGTCATCGAGCAGGCGTGGTGACCGGCCTGCTCGCGAGCGTCCTGGCCTTTGTGGGGTGCACATCCCCCAGCCCGCGCCTCATCAACATCGAACCCACCTGGTCGTTCCGCACGAGCCAGCCGCAGGCCTCGGCCGAGTCGCTCTGGCCGGACGCCACGTACCGCCAGGCCTACGTCGACGGCGTGGCCGAGTACCACACCCTGCAGGCCGCGTCCGTGGCGTGGTAAGCCGGTTCACGATCGAGCTGACGACACAAGCCCCTCATACACCGCGCGCATCGCCGGCAACGCCAACCCCGCCGACGCGCCCGCACGCAGCGGGTCGCCCAGGATTGCTTCCACCTCCATCGCCCGGCCCGCCTCCTTGTCCAGCAGCATGCTCGTCTTGTAAGGCCGCATCTTCCGCGTGTTCTCCAACATCTGTTCGATGAACGCAGCGGTGATCACCGCACCGTCCACCGCCCGCGCCGCGTCACGCACCTCGTGCATCAGCTCCACCACCCGCGACCGCAGCGCCGCGTCCGCCATCAGCACATCCGTCGTTACGCCAAGCAACGCCGACAGCCCGTTGTACGGCACGTTCCACACCAGCTTCTGCCAACGCGCCAGCCGCACATCCTCGCAGCACTCGGCCTTGATCCCCGCCAACTGAAAATCACCCGCGATGTCTTGCAGCCGTTCTGACACGCCGTGCTGCGAAAGCTCGCCGAGCTTGATGTGCCCGTAGTCCAAAAAATCCACGTGCCCCGGCCCGACCTTGTTCGAACACAAAAAACACAGCGCGCCGATGACGCGTGCTGCGCCCACGCGCTCTGCCACCACGCGCTCGGGGCACAGCCCGTTCTGCATGACCAGCACCACGCCATCGGGCTTGAGCATCGCTGGCAGCGCATCGACGATGCCGAGCGTCTGCGTGGTCTTGACGCACAAGCACACCACGTCACACGCCGGCACATCGCGCGCCTCGCCGTACGCACGCACCGCTGGCAGCGCGAACGCCCCGCCGTGCTGCTCCGGCCGATCCACCCGCAAGCCGTGCTGCTGGATGAACGCCGCATCCGACCGCGCAAGAAAGTGCGTCTCAAACCCCGCCCTGGCCAGCAGCCCGCCGTAGTACCCGCCCAAAGCACCAACTCCAGTGATCGCGTACGAGCGCTTCATGCAACTCAAAATAGCGACCAACCCGGCGGGAACACCTATACTCTTGTAATCACACTGGGCCTGCCTTGGTCTAACACCTTTCCCGGAGAGCATCATGCTTCGATCGAACGCGTTGTGGTGGTGTGTGGTGGCGGGTTTGTTCTGTCTGAGCCCTTCGGCCATGTGGGCGCAGGAGCAGCCAGCCGAGGCGACGATGGTCCGCTTCGCGATGGTCCTGACGGATGTGAAGGAAGGGCCCACGCTGCCGCAGGCCAGGCCCTTGGACGAAGCCAATGACGCCGGCCTCGTGGAAGCGCTGCGCGGCACGGGGCTGGTGCCAACCGCCATCGTCGCGGAAGCGTGGCTCCGCGTCGATCCCCAGATGCAGTCCTCATCCCGCGGCATCGTAGGCCGGCTGGAGTGGCTCGGGGTGTTTACGGTCGAACATTCATTTGTCGTCCCGTACAGCCAGCACACCAAGTTCAAACTGATCGCCGACGATGCGCCCAGCGTCTCAAGTTTGCGAGTCGCGCTGAGTGTCCCCGTTCCCGCACACAACAACCCCAATCAAGAGCCCTCATGGCTCGACATGAGCATCGAACGCCTGGACTGGTCGCCCTCCAGCCAGCCGGAGTTCCTGGGCGCGCTGCCGAACCCGATGGGCTCGACTCTGGCGGTCGTCGCGGTGCCGGTGGGCTGGAAGCCGCAAGTACAGGCTGCGCCTTGAGAGCGGCGGTTGCTCGTGGTTTGAGGTACGTAGCACAGGACGCTTGACTGCGTTGTCTTGCATCATTTCGACCAGGTTGTGGAAGCAACGCGCCCCGCGAAGGTCAAGAATTCACATCACAACTCCCTCCCGGGGGAGGGGGGTTGTGAAACAGTGTCTATACGGTTCTCGCTCAAGCCCACCCCCGATAACGCCTGCTGCGTTTAACGGGGACTTGTCCCCAATCGACACCCCCATGCGTCGTAAACCTTGTGGAAACGGGGGTTAAGATTTCACTTGACGTTTGGGTGCGGTTCGGTTATCTATTTACCTAACAGATCGGCGTTTTGTTTTTCATGGGTGGTGTACCGAACAGGTCGAACCCATAGGAGCACCGAGCCGTGCGACCCCAAGATGTTGGGGTGACGACGGCATCGGCGGGTCGTCGGCGTCGGCGGCTTGGGACGTGAAACCCCTGATCTGGAGCGTTTGTGATGACCAGCCCACTTCTCATGCTTGGCCCCGGCGGGGACTACCAGACCACGGTCCGTGGCGTGGGCCGGTCGTTGGTGATTGGCGGGCCGAGCGTCCGGACCGACCGCGACGGTGACCTGGAGTCTGGCTCGTCCAACGCGGGTTGGGCGAAGCTGCCGGGGCGATCGGGCGGGTCTGCCGGGTCTGCCGTGTTGACGACGGAGCGCCCTTGGCAGGTCGATGCCGACTCGTTCGAGCACGCCGACGCGGGGGCGTCGGCCGGTCTTTACGACCGCTCGGGTCGGCTGACGCAAGGCCCCGCCGTGTCGTCCACGCTGCTCGAGGCGGCAGCAGCGTGGCTGGACCGCCAATCGCTGAGCATCAGCGACCTGGCGCACGACCACGCCCAGCACCGCCGAGCCATCGTGTCGCCCGCTGCGCCGGTCAGCCAGCCGGCGGCGCCGCGCTGGCCCGTCACGATCACGCGTCCGCCTGCGGGGCCGAGCGCGTTGCCCGCCGCCCGTTCGTCCGACCACCCGTTGTTGTCACCCTTTTCCCTCCTCTTGGAGAAACTCCGCCGTGTCCCTCAACCTCACCCCCAAGCAGCTCAAGATCCTCAGCCGTATCCGCGAGTCTCGCCTGACGCGCGGTTATTCCCCGACGATGCAGGAGCTGGCCGACGAGCTGGGCGTCTCCAAGGTCACCGTCTTCGAGCACGTCGAGGCGCTCATCAAGAAGGGGGCGTTGCATCGGCAGAAAAACAAGGCCCGCTCTTTGGACGTCGCCCCTGACCTGGACATCCCCGATGAGGCCAGCAACCTCCGCCTCCCGATGGTCGGCTCCATCGCAGCCGGCTCGCCCATCGAGGCCATCGAGGCCCGCGAGCACCTCGACCTCGAAAACCTCTTCGCCCCGCCGCGTGGCCAGAGCGTCGGCGGGTCTACCTTTGTCCTCACCGTCCGCGGCGACTCGATGATCGACGCCCACATCGCCGACGGCGACTACGTCGTCTGCCGACGCCTCGAACGAGCCCCCAAAAACGGCGACATGGTCGTCGCCCTGCTGGACTCGGGCGAAGCAACGCTCAAGTACTACTTCAAAGAACGCGACGGCCGAGTGCGACTCCAGCCCGCCAACGAGAAGTACGAGCCGTTCTACCTCCGAGCCGATGCCGTGCAATTCCAAGGTATCTGCATCGGCGTGATCCGGCAGTACTAGGCACGCTCGCCATCGCCAATACGAGCCGCGACCGTGAGGGAGCGGGGCGTTGGCGCATCGCGCGACGTGCCGGAGCGCAGGCGTGGTCGGACGCCGCTTGCGTGCTTCGTGATCGCTGTACCGACGGACGTGCTCCGCTTCCTGACGGTCGCGGCTCGTGTTGGCGGGGTCGGTGTTGTGCGAAACTTGCTAGAACTCTCGGTCTGCGGGCGCGTCGATAGGGTTGTGGTGCGGTTGGCCGTCTGCGAGTCACTTGATGGAGGTGTGAAACGATGACGCTCTCTGACAAGCCCATGAAGATCGGTCTGATTGGTTGCGGCAACATCTCGCAGCAGTACAAGGACGGGTGCGACCACTACGCGGGGATCGAGCTGGCGTTCGTGTCAGACCTCGATACGTCGCGGGCGTCGGCTCGCGCGGCGGAGTGGGGCGTGCCAAAGTCTGGCAGCCCTGAGCAGCTGTTGGCCGACCCGGAGGTGGAGCTCGTGGTGAACCTGACGATCCCCGGTGCTCACGCGCAGGTGGACCGGATGATTCTAGAGGCGGGCAAGCACGTGTACTCGGAGAAGCCGTTGGCCAGGAGCGTGTCGGAGGCGCGGGTCGTGTTGGCGCTGGCGTCGGAGAGAGGGCTGCGTTTGGGGTGTGCGCCGGACACGTTTTTGGGGTCGTCGCATCAGACGGCTCGGCGTGCGATCGACGGTGGTTTGATTGGTCGGCCGACGTCGGCGACGGCGTTCATGCAGTGCCGTGGTCACGAGCACTGGCACCCTTCGCCGCAGTTTTATTATCAGGCCGGCGGGGGCCCGTTGCTGGACATGGGGCCGTATTACCTTGCGAACCTGGTGCAGTTGCTTGGGCCGGTGGAGAAGGTGACGGGGTTCGTTGGCAAGGCGTTTGGTGAGCGTGAGATCTTGAGCAAGCCGTTGTCGGGGACGCGGATGCCCGTCGAGATTGACACGCACATCGGCGCGGTGTTGTCGTTTGTGAACGGCGTGATCTGCACGATGGTGATGAGTTTCGATGTCGCTTCACACACGCTGCCCAACATCCAGGTGCACGGCACGCTGGGGTCGTTGGACATCCCAGACCCCAACGGGTTTGGCGGTGCGGTGCGTCACTGCGCGTGGGGCCAGAGCGCGTGGGAGCCGCTGCCATCGGTGTTTGAGGACGCGGGCAAGCGCGGGGCAGGCCCGCAGGACATGGCCCGCGCGATCCGCACGAGCACCCCCCACCGCCCGTCGGCGGAGCTGGCGCTGCACGTGCTGGAGGCGATGGAAGCGGTGCTGACCGCGGGGCAGACCGGCCGAGTCGTCACGCTGACGACGACCTGCGATCGCCCCGCCCCGCGCGAGCATTGAGGGCGAGGCGTTGAATCAAGTCTTGTACCCGCTTTTAGCCGAGACCTGACAGGTCGCGGCTAAAAGCGGTGTGACGCGGTGCTGCGAATGCACTCAGTACAGCCGGCGTTGCCGGGCGGTGGGGATGTTGAGTTGGCCTCGGTATTTGGCGATGGTTCGGCGGGCGATGTCGATGCCTTGCTTCTTGATCGCGTCGACGAGTTCATCGTCGCTGAGGGGGTTGTTCTTGTCCTCGGCATCGATGATGTCTTTGAGCTTGGCCTGCACGGCGGTCCAGCTCATGGCCTCGCCCTCGTCGGTCTGCGTGCCGCCCGAGAAGAACATGCGCAGCGGCACGATGCCACGCGTGGTTTGCAAATACTTCTCGCTCACGGCCCGGCTGACGGTCGCGACGTGGATGCCGAGTTGGTCGGCGACGAGCGTCATCGGCAGCGGACGCAGCGCCGCGTTGCCCTGTTCGAAGTAGTCCCGCTGCGCCTGCACGACCACGCCGATGACACGCAGAAGGGTGTTGTTGCGCTGCGCGATGGCGTCGAGGAGGAAGCGTGCGTTACGGAGGTGGTTGCCGAGGAACTCTTTGGTTTCCTTGTCCTGTTCTTTGGACTTGGCGAGGTCTTCGTAGCCCGGGGCGATCTGCAGCGCGGGGACCCGGCTGTGGGTGAGGGTGGCGGTGTAGGTGTCGGTGTGGTCGTCGTAGTCGACGATGGCGTCGGGGGTGATGGTGCGGATGCCGTCGTCGGCGAGGAGCTTGCCGGGGTGGGGGTGGAATTGGCGGAGCGCGAGGATGGCGAGTTTGAGCGTGTCCAGGTCGGTGCCGAGGTCTTTGGTGATCTTGGGCAGGCGGTTGGCTTCGAGGTCTTTGAGGTGGTGGTCGACCAGCCGGCGTTGGAGGTCGAGCTGGTCGGCGTGTGCGTCGGGGTCGTTGTCGATCTTGTGGTCGATCTGCAGGAGCAGGCACTGGCGCAGGTCGCGTGCGGCGAGGCCCGGCGGCTCGAGCCAGCGCTGGAGTTGCTGGACGGTGTCCTGCAGCAGCGACAGGGTGGTGTTGGGCGGGGCTTGGGCGAGCAGGTCGGCATCGGTGGCGCGGAGGTAGCCGTCGGCGTCGATCTGGCCGATGAGATACTCGCCCAGGTCGAGCTGTTCGGGGGGGACCTCGGCGAGCCGCCACTGGTCCATGAGTTGCTCGAAGAGCGAGGCGGTGCGGGTCGCGGTGTTGGCCATCGCGTCGAGCTTGGCGTCGCGCTCGCCGGTGTCCTGCAGTCGGCGGGGGCGGTCGGCGTAGTCGCCGGCCTCGCTGGTGTTGTCGGCCCAGTCGCTGCCGTATTGGTCGGCGAGGTTGGACAAACGTTCGAAGTCGGCGGCGGAGTCGTTGGCGTTGTCGGAGACGATGAGCTCGCGCTGCTGCTCGCGGTCGTCGCGGTCCTGCTGGGCGAGGTCGGCGGCGGCCCGGTCGTCGTTGACGCCCTCCTGGAGCTCGAGCGTGGGGTTGCTGGCGAGCTCCTGCTCGATGCGTTCCTCCAGCGCCGCCATGGGCATCTGGAGGATCTCCATGGACTGGATCATCCGTGGGGCCAGCTTCATCTGCTGGCCGAGGCGCATGTGTTGGCCGACGTCGAGTCGCATGGTGGGGGTGTGAGGGTGTGGGGGCGTTGCGGGAGCAGGCCGGGGTTGGCACCCGTTTTGCACTTATGTTGTCGATGATAGTCGGTGTGTGCGCGAGCGGGGTTGGTTGTTGCGTGGCGCGTCGTGTGTGGAAGCGTGGCCCTATGATCGGGGCATGCATCGACCGGCCGCGTATGACCGTTTGTTGTTGGAGCTGGAGAAGTTGCCGGGGGTGGGTCGTCGGTCTGCGGAACGGATCGCGTTTTTCCTGTTGAAGGAGCCGGCCGAGCGTGCGCGTGCGTTGGCGTTGGCGTTGGAGGCGTTCCGGGGTGGTGCAGGTTC
The DNA here is from genome assembly GCA_036746415.1 of Phycisphaera sp. Lineage (GTDB taxonomy): Bacteria > Planctomycetota > Phycisphaerae > Phycisphaerales > Phycisphaeraceae > DAIOEG01. The sequence goes on from DAIOEG010000052.1 coordinate 9,955, forward strand.
CGGGGGCACTTCCGGGGGTGTTTTGGTGTGTTCGGTGACGGGGATGGTGGGGGAGTCGGACCCGTGTTGGATCGTGACGGATGAAGGCCGGGACCATGGCGTGGTGCTGGTGGTGGAGCAGCCGGGCGACGTGTACGCGATGGAGCAGTCGGGCGTGTATCGGGGGAGTTACCACGTGCTCATGGGTCGGCTGGCGCCGATGGATGCGGTCATGCCGGGGGACTTGAACGTGGCGTCGCTGGTGCAGCGTGTGAAGCGCGGGCGCAGCGGCAAGGAGCCCGGCTGGCCGACGGTGCGTGAGGTGATCCTGGGGACCAACCCGACGCTCGAAGGCGATGGCACGGCGATGTACCTCGCGGACAAGCTGTCGGGCCTGGGTGTGCAGGTGACACGGCTGGCGCGTGGTCTGCCCGTGGGGCAGAGCTTGCAGCAGGTGAGCAAGGCGGTGCTGAGTGATGCGCTGAACGGGCGCGGATAGGGGCAGGGGTCGAGCAGCGGGAGAGTGTGGATGGCGGTGGGGCGGGTTCGTTATGCTGGCACCGCATGGATGCTTTGATCAGGCGTTGCGGTGGCGGGCGGGTTTGGAGCGGGCGGTTCTTATGCGCGGCGGGGGCGTGT
>DAIOEG010000053.1:0-10502 GCA_036746415.1 Phycisphaera sp.
TCACCTCCAGCACCGACACGTTCGCCTGCTGCTTCAGCCACGCCAGCGCATCGTCACGCTGCTTGCTTAAGACCCTCGCCATCTGCTCGGCAGGCAGCGCACCCCCGGGTTTTCCAGCCCGTTGCAGCATCTTCGCTTGGGACGCCAGCACCTCCTCCATCGGCCGCAGCATGAACACGACGCGGTATCGGTGCGTCGCCGGCAACCGCGTCACCAACGCATGCACCAGCTTCAGCACCCTGCCCTCCGCACCCTCCAGAAATGATGCATCCTTGGCGATCTGCTTGACTGCCTCCAGCTCCAGATACCCGCGCGGGTTGTCGTCGTCGGGCTGGCGCAGCCCGTCCACCACCGGCTCCAAGCCCCCGGCCGACAACGCCTGCATCATCACGCTCGTCCCCGAACGCGGCAGGCCCGACACCACGGTGATATAGTCGCGATTGCTCATGGAGCAAGTCTAGTCAGTCGTGTAGCGGACGCCGAACGCGTGCTTGACAAGGTCAACACATCAGCCGTTGAAGCGGGTCATGGTCTTGTCGATGCCCTCGGCCAGCCAGCACTCGATGGCTTCGCAGCTGCGCACAAGCGCGGGCTGGACGGCGGCGAGCTGGTCTTCGGTGAATCGGCCGAGCACGTAATCAACTTGGTTGGCCAGGCCCTTGCTGTCGATGCCGATGCGGAGGCGCGGGTAGTGCATCGTGCCCAGCGCGCGTTGGATGTCTTTGAGGCCGTTGTGCCCGCCGGCCCCGCCGGTGGAGCGGACGCGGATGCTGCCGGCTTCGAGCGCGAGGTCATCGACGACGACCATGATGTCGGCCGGCGTGAGCTTGTAGAACGCCGCGGCCTCGCCGACGCACAGGCCCGAGCGGTTCATGTACGTCGTGGGCTGCGCGACGAGCACGCGGTGGCCCTTGCCCGCGACGAAGCACGCGCCTTCCCATAGGCCCGCGTGGAACTTCATGCGCGGGCCGTCGAGGGTGTGCCGCTGGACGAAGCGGTCGACGGCCATGAACCCGGCGTTGTGCCGGGTCTTGGCGTATTCGGGACCGGGGTTGCCGAGGCCGACGATGAGTTTCATGACGCAAGCCGCAGGTGCGTGAGTGGACGGGTCGCGTCGTGTCCCCTGCCGTGCGTGTTGAGCGCACGGCAGGGGTGGACGATGGCGACGCGGGGCGTGGTCGTGTTACTTCTTGCCGCCCTTGGCCGGGGCTGCTGCGGCGCCCTTGGCGGGCGCGGCACCCTTGCCGGCGGCGGCTGCGGGAGCGGCCTTGCCACCCTTGGCTGGCGCTGCGGCGGCGGGGTCTTCCTTTTTGCCCTTGGTGATGACTTCGGGCTCGGCGGTCGCGCCTGTGGCAACGGCCTCGGCCTGCTCTTCGCGGACCTCGATCTGGGCGAGGATGACATCGCCGTCGATCGCCAGCGACACGCCCGCGGGCAGCGTCAGGTCCGAAGCGCGGAGCGCCGTGCCGGCTTCCATCGCCGAGATGTCGTGCGTGATCGACTCGGGGATGTCGCGGGCCTTGCACTTAACGGCGACCTGCGTGAACTGTTGGTCGAGCATCGCGCCGGCGACCTTGAGGCCGATGGCCTCGCCGAGCAGGTCCAGGCCGATCTCGACTTCCACGACCTCGTCGAGGTTGACGATGGCCAGGTCCACGTGCACGGGCGTGCGGTCGAGGAAGTCGTACTGCACGTCCTTGAGCAGGCAGGCCTGCGGGTTACCATCGACGACGACTTCGACGAGCCGTGCGTGCAGGTCGAGGATGTTGCCGAACTCGCGGGCGTCCACGGCGACGTGGATGGGGTCGTGGCCGTGGCCGTAGATGACGGCGGGGAGATTGCCCGCTTCGCGGAGTCGCTTGGCGTATCGGCTGCCGAGTCGGTCGCGGGCCGAGGTCTTGATCTGGGGGATTTGCTGGGCCATGGTTGATAACTCCTGGGTTAGTGTTGAAGGAAGTGGCGAGTGGCGAGTGGCCGGTGTCGGAAAGGATGCGTCATGCAACGCGTTGTTTTGTGGTTTTCAATGTTCGTGTGAATTCATGCTTCTCTTGTTCTTCGTTCTTTGCCTTCTCACTGGCCACTGGCCACTTGGCACTGGCCACTTTCTTCACCGCTTCGGCCCGCTGTTCTTGTTGAACAGAGACGACACGGATCGGTTGTGGTGGATGCGGTGGATGGCGTCTCCGAGGAGCTGCGCGACGGAGAGCTCGGTGAGTTTGTCGGCGATGGGTTCGCAGCGTCGGTCGCAGGGGATGGTGTCGGTGCAGATAACCTTGCTGATGGGCGAATCCTTGATGCGCTCCAGCGCGAGCCCGACGAACACGCCGTGCGTCGCGGCGGCGATGACATCGACCGCGCCGTGCTGCTTCACGAGCTTGGCGGCCTCGCAGATGGTGCCGGCGGTGGAGATCATGTCATCGACCATGAGCACGGTCTTGCCCGCGACATCGCCGATGATGTTCGCCATCGTGACCTCGCTGCCGGACCTGCGGCGCTTGTCGATGATGGCGAACTCGGCGTTCAAAAAGTTGGCGTACTTGCTGGCGACCTTGACGTTGCCGACATCGGGGCTGACGACGCACAGGTCGCCACGCTGCGCGAGTGGCGCGAGGTGTTCCATCAGCACGGGCGAGGCGTTGAGGTGGTCCACGGGGATGTCGAAGAAGCCCTGGATCTGCGCCGCGTGCAGGTCGAGCGCAACGACGCGGTGAGCGCCGGCGGCGGTGATCAGGTTCGCCACGAGCTTGGCGGTGATGGGCACCCGGCCTTCATCCTTGCGGTCCTGCCGGGCGTAGCCGAAGTACGGGATGACTGCCGTGATCCGCGAAGCGCTCGCACGCTTGAGGCAGTCGATGTAGATGAGCAGCTCCATCAGGTGCGCGTTGACGGGGTGGTAGGTCGACTGCACGACGAAGCAGTCCCGGCCGCGCACGTCCTCATCGATCTTGACCAGCACCTCGCCGTCGGGGAACAGCTCCGTCCGCCCCGCGCCCACGGGCAGGTCGAGGTGACGGCAGATCGACTCAGTCAGGCCACGCGACGCCCGGCCTGCAAAGAGCTTCAGCGAGTTGGCGTCGGTTGCACTCATGAGTGTCTCGTGGCGGGGTTCAATGGCGGGGCTTGCACGCACGCGTGTCGATGCGATCGGTCAGACCACCGCGACGCGTCGTCGCAGCACCGCGTCCACCTGCGCCAGCTGCTGTGGCGTGTTGATGCTCAGCACGTCTTCGGGCGGCACGGCGTCGATGACCTCGACCACTCGGCCAAGCGCTTTGAGCTGGCCGGGGACGTCGGTGAGGTAGTACTCGCCCTGGGCGTTGTTGTTCTTGAGGGCGGCGAGCTGGTCGAAGAGCGCGACGCTGTCGAAGCAGTAGTAGCTGGGGTTGACCTCGCGCAGCGCGAGGGTGTCGGCGTCGGCGTCCTTCTGTTCGACGATGGCCATGAACGAGCCGTCGCGGCGGTCGCGGACGACTCGGCCATACCCGCTGGGGTCGTCGAGCAGGGCGGTGGCGAGGGTGGCGGAGGCATGCTTTCGGCGGTGCAGGCCGAGCAGCTTCACCAGTGTCTCGGGTCGGATGAGCGGGCCGTCGCCGCAGAGGACAAACACATCGGCGGCGGTGCTGTCGAAGCACGGCTTGGCCATCGCGGCGGCGTGCCCGGTGCCGAGTTGCTGCTCCTGCAAAACAAAGTCGATCGTGACGTCTTCGAACACGCTGGACGCTGCGCCCGCTGGCGCTCCGAGCGCTTCACGCACGAGATCTGCCCGGTGGCCGACGACGACGACGCAGCGCTGCACGCCCGCCTGCGCGGCGGCCCGGACGACCCAGCGGATCATCGGCTCGCCGGCGACGGCGTGGACGACCTTGGGCAGGTCGCTGTTCATGCGCGTGCCCTTGCCAGCGGCGAGCAAGATCGCGTGGGGGTTGAAGTCGTGGACGACGGAAGAGGCGGGCATCAGGAACGACACTTTCCGGGGTCTTGGCAAACGGTGAGGAACAGGCCCACAGGGATTCGAACCCCGACCGACTGGACCAAAACCAGCTGTGCTACCGTTACACCATGGGCCTAAAACAAACGATCCGAGCAATGGAGCCGGGGAGGCCCCATCCGCCCGGCGCTTGCCAAGACACGGAAAGGGCCGGCCCTCGCAACCACTGGACGGGGCCGACGCCGGGGGTCGTGCCACGCCGCTGTCCGTGCCTTGTGCCCTGTTAAGAGGCGCGTCACGGTCGGCGGTTGCGAGGCCCGCAGTGTAGACGCTCGGGCGTCAGCGTCAAACCGGGCATGTCTCACGCGACGAGTTGCAGCAGTTTGGCGGGGTTTTCGGGCTGGTTGGTGCGGGCGGAGAGCAGGGTCGCGTGGATGCACGCCAGGGCGTGTGCGTCGAGCGCGGGGTTGGCGGGCAACGGTGGCCGGTCGATCAATCGGCGGACGTGGGTGGCGACCAGGTCCACGAACAGGGCGTCGCCCTGGCTGCCTGCGGGCGGGTCGAGGGTGTCCACCGTGGGCGGCGAGCCGTCGTCATGCAGGTGGACTAGCTCGTAGGCGTGGTCGGTGACGGTGAGCCGACCGGTGGGGCCGTGGGCGTCGAGGCGTCGGCCGTCGGCATACCGGCTGACGTTGGCGGGCGGCGCGTCGTCGGCCACTTCCACCGTCGCGATCGAACCATCCGCGCACCGCGCGATCGCCGACGACCGCCCCGTGAACTGCCGCAGCACCGACGCCGACCGCCGCGCTTCGGACGCCGTGCCCAGCGACTCGCCCAGCGTCGCCGCGTCGATCGTCTCGGGCATCTCGATGAAGCCCAGCACCACCCGCCAAGCATCAAACGACCGCGCGAACCACGAGCCCTGCGCCCGCGGCCCGGCACTGCTCATCCGCACCGAGCACGGGCGACCCACGCTCCCCGCCGGGTCCGCCGCAGACACAAACCCCGGGCAACGCTCAAAGCGTGGCACCATCACCACCCGCCCGTGCAGCCCCGACTCCCGCGCCGCGTCCAGCTCATCCAAATCCGCCCACAACGGCTCGACCGTCAGCACCGTCGTCCCCGCCTCGACCGCGTGACGCAGCTCCGCCGCCGAAGGCACCGCAAACGAGGACACAAGCAGAAACGACGCCGGTCGGTCCACCAGCAACTTCCGCAGGTCTCGCTCGTGAGCCGCCCCGAGCGACTCCGACAACGCATGAGCCCCCGCATCAATCCCGCCCACCGCCAGCAGTTGCACCGATGAGCCGAGCATGTCCACGAGCGACGCGACCCACCCCGCGTGCGCCGCGTCTGTCCAAACCGTCATCTCCGCCGATCCCATCGCCATCGCACAAGTATAAACCTCGCTGCACCCGACAAACCACAACACCCGCAGCGCCGCGACGCCGGGACGGTACAATACCTCCGGCGTTGGCAAGGCGACCGCGTCTGTGGCACCCCCACAGGCGAGGAAAGTCCGAGCACGACAGGACACGGCGGTGGGTAACGCCCACCGGGCCCGCCGGGAACAGCGGGTCAAGGGAAAGTGCCACAGAAACAAACCGCCTGGGGAAGTGGCCAGTGGTCAGTGTCAAGTGTCCATTTGAAAAAGAGTGTCTTTCTGCCTCTCACTGGACACCGGACACTGGCCACTCGCCACTTCCCCCGGTAAGGGTGAAAAGGTGCGGTAAGAGCGCACCGCGCGGCGAGTGATCGTCGCGGTCCAGGCAAACCCCGCCGCGTGCAAACCCAAACAGCCCCACCGAAAACGCGCAAGTGTTTTCGGAGCCGTGGTCCGCGGCACGGGGCGGGTAGGGCGCTTGAGCCGATCGGCAACGGTCGGCCCAGAGAAATGGTCGCCACCCCACCCCCCGGAAGTCGCAAGCGTTGCCTCTCACCGCTGACGACTTCCGGGGGCGAGGGGCACAGAACTCGGCTTACAAGCCAACGCCCAAAAAATCGAAGGCCCCGAGCGCAAGCCCGGGGCCTTCGCCATTCCTGAGGGTTTGAAACCGCGGATGGACGCAGACGAACGCGGATGGCGCACCGCGCTGCATCTTTTCCACGCGTCGCTGGCGAGCTTGCTCGCCAGTCGGTGCGGTTTGCGCAGGTTTAACAGGTGTTGACCACCAAGAGGATTGAGCGCGATGCTCGAAACCTGAAGTGGAACAGCATCAAGATCACATCGGCCAACCCTGTTAAACGCGGGTCTCCCTTCGTCAAATGATCCATCCGCGTCCATCCGCGGTTCCAAACACGCACGCGAAAGATCACTGACAGCCCGCTGCGGTCAAAGTGTCTGGTCACTCACCCCACACGCCTACAGTCCCCCATGAAGTTTTCCTACAGCGAATTCGACGGCGACCAATCCTTCCTCTCGCCCGATGAGCTCTTCGCACCGCCGCAAGTCATGAACTTCATCCTGCAATACGGCCAGGAGGCGCTCGACGCCATGGCCGAGTTCGACGACCCCGACCAGCAACAGTTCGTGCAACAGCTCATCGACGCCGGCCTGCTGGAGGAATACAAGGACGAGCAGGGCAACCGCAAGCTCCGCATGACCAACCGCATGATCAAGGGCTTCCAACACCGCGCGTTGCTCGAGGTGTTCGAGAACCTCAAGAAGGGCAGCCGTGACGGCCACACCACCCGCCAAGCCGGCCGGACCAACGAACGCTCCGACGGCACACGGCCCTACCAGTTCGGCGATCCGCTCAGCGAGATCGACCTGGGCACGACGATGAAGAACGTCGCCGCGCGACAGGCCGGCCTTGCGCAAGGCATCCGCCCGCCCTTCAAGATGTCGATGGATGATGTCGAGCTGTTCAACACCGAGGGGTCCGCCGACTGCGCGACGGTGATGCTCATCGACCTCTCCGGCTCGATGATGCGCTACGGCCGGTTTCTTCAAGCAAAGCGCGTGGCGATGGGCATGGCCGAGCTCATCCGCGCCCGCTTCCCGCTCGACACCATCGACTATGTCACGTTCTACTCGTTGGCCAAGCGGGTGCAGGAACGCGACCTGTCGCTGGTGATGCCCAAGCCCGTCACCATCCACGACTACCGCGTCCGCATCCGCATGCCCCTCGAGCAGGCCTACGCACGAGAAGAAAAAATCCCGCTGCATTTCACGAACCTCCAACTGGGCCTGCGCGAGGCCCGACGCCTGCTCGCACGCAAAGGCGCAGCGAACAAACAGATCTTCGTCATCACCGACGGCCAACCCACCGCTCACGTCGAAAAAAGCACCGCCTCTGGCACGGGCGAAGACATGCTCTACCTGCTCTACCCGCCCGACCAACGCACCAGCAACGCGACCCTGCAAGAGGCCATGCGCTGCCGGCAGCAAGGCATCCGCATCGCTACCTTCGCGCTGATCGAAGACTACTTCGGCATGGACTGGGTCGGCTTCGTCGATCAGATGACCCGACTCACCAAAGGCCTGGCCTACTACTGCACCAGCCACGACCTGTCCTCCACCGTCATCGAGTCCTATCTCACCGGCAAACGCCGCAAGACCTTCGTGTCTTGACGCAACGAGAGGAAGCTGTCGGATGCTCAACGCTTCGCTTCACCACAGAGGCACAGAGGTCACAGAGGACTCGGAGCGTTGTCCGCAGATGACGCAGATGAGAGTGACACGATCGAAGGCCTCCCAATGAACCGTGCAAGTCTTTGATCGATCAACGTCTCAAGCAACTTTCATTCAGCTTCTCATCATCCTCTTCATCCGCACAGTCTGCGGACAAAACGCTCTTCCTTACGCCGTGAACTTTGTGCCCTCCGTGCCTCCGTGGTCCAGAGAAGCGCTCTTACTCGGACACACGGTGCGGGTCCAGCAACACCCCGAAGCGTTCCGCCCACGCGCGGGCACCCGCGGCGTCGAGGTCTTGCAGCGACTTCAGGTCGGCTCGCATCGACGCATGGTCATCGACCGAGAACGACATCGGCGGGATGGGCAGCCGGTGCAGCGCTCTGCGGTAGGCGTGCCAACCCGTGAGCCGGGCGTGAAGCAGAAATCGCTGCACCTCGGCTTCGTTGCGGTCCGTGTCGTGCATCAGCTCGCGCAGGCGTGTCATGTGTCCGCTTGCGGGATCGAACAATTGCTCATGCACATCAGCGACGGTGTGCTGCGTCGGGGCTGGTTGTTCGATCTGCCAAGCGAGTTGCTCGATGTCGATCTGCGTGACAAGCGCGTGCAGCCACGCGACGGCTCGGCGTTCGCGGTTGGGGTCGGCGAGCACGAGCGCATCGCGCGCTTCTTGGCGGGCGTGGCCGGGCTCGTTGAGACGCCAGTGGCAAAGCGCTGAGAGCAGGCCGCGCGGCGTGACCAGGCCGTCGCGTTGCCACGCCTGCGTATCGACCGCGTTGAGCGTGCGCAGCGCAGCGCGGTAGGCCTGCACTGCCGGTTGCGTTTGCTGGGCCTGTTCGAGCGACAGCGCGAGGGCGTAGTGCGACCGCGCGGCCTTGAGCGACTGCGCGGGCTGACATCCGACGATGGATAACGCGAAGCACAACATCATGAGCATCCACGCGGTGAAGACGCCGGCTTCAAGGGTGGTTCGGACAAAGATTCGCTTGGACATCGGTGTTCCCCGGAGAGTGGAAGGGTGGATCGATCACGGTCATGAAAAGTTCTGATGGAAAGGTTGAACTGCAGAGGCGAGAGGGCGCGGAGCAGACAGCAAGACACGTGATGTTGCGACTGTTTTCATCCGTGTTCACAACCCCGCTCCCCCCGGGAGGGGGGTTGTGATGTGAAGCGGTTTCGAAGAACGCAGACATCGTTGCACTCTGCACCAGCGTTCACGCGGTCGCGGCGATGTCGCCCCAGACCGACAACGCCCAGTCGTCCCATGGCTCGTCACGGTCTGCGGCCAGCGCGGTGAGCCGGGCGGCGATGTGGCTGCGCAGCAGGTGGCGAAGCGTCGTGTCGTGGATGTGAAGCAGCCAGTCTTCGCGCTGGTCGTGCAACCCCGACGCGGCGACGAGCAATGCGCAGACTGCAAGGTTGACGTGCGTGGTGTCGGCGGCGGTTGAGCATTGCTTCATCGCCTCGGCCGCGGCGCGGGCGATGGTCGCGGCGAGGTGGGCGAGGGCAAACCGGCGCGGGCCGGCCTGTTGCCATGCGGGGTGGTCGGTGACGACGCGGATCGCATCGGCGACGAGCGTCGCGTGCGCCGCCCAGGCCTCGCGCCTGCTGCGGAGGTTGGCCAGCGCGTAGCGCGCCTCGGGGCTGGCGTCGTGGTCGCTTGGCGTAAGCGCTTGCCAGGCGATCGTGTAGGCCCGGCGGTACGCGAGCCAGCGCGGGTCGGCATCGCTTTCCGCAAGCTCGCCGACGGACGCCAGCCGGTGCAGCTCGCGCAGGCCCGGGTCGGCGGCGAGCAGAGCGCGGCCATCGCCGTTGAAAAAGTCGATCGCCGATGTAATGCCCACGTCTGGCACACCGGCCAGCGGGATGGGAACCGCCTGCCCGCCGAGCTGTTCGAGGTACCACGTGCGTGCGGCCAGCCCCAGCCGAGCACCCGCCTGCACCGCCCACCAGACCGCTGTCGCAGCATCCATGTTGTATCCCCGGAAAAGGAGTGTGAGTTGGCACGCCGACCGTGCCGGATGGGGGAACGGCGGGCCAACGTTTTTTATTCCCGTGTGTCGAAGATTTTTTTTGAGCAGCGCGTAGGGGGATGGGGTGGAGCTGAATCGACAGGCGGGGAGCGTGGATGCGCAAGCCGAGCGTTTGGTTCTCAGGTCGGCTTGCATGATTGACACGGCGTCGCCCGAGACGCACACCATCCACGACGACACCATCACGCCGCGTGTGCGTGGGCAATCGGGGTTGCCCCCGGTGAGACGTGCGGAGCACCCGTGGCACGCAACGATCCGGGCGTGTGAAGGGCGACCGCTCGGTTGGATCCAGCGCCCCTGCGTCACCGCAAGCTGCGTGGCGAAGGCCCGGCCAGCTACCCCTGACAGGGCGATTGAGGTGGGTATGATGGCGGGATGAATCGACGCTGGATGTGGATGTTGCTGGTGGGAGGAGCGGTGGGAGTCGCCGGGTGGGCGGTGGCGCAGACTGGTGCGGTGCCGGGCAGTGGGCCTGAAGGCCCAATGCCACTGGGCGCTTCGGGGGGGGCGTATCAGTTGTGGGATTTGTTTATGTTCTCGCCGGTGATCAATGGGATCATTGCGGGGTTGTCGGTGTTGTCGCTGATGTTGTTTCTGTTTTTCCTTCTCACGATCAATGCGCGGGCGATGGCTCCGCGGGGGCTGATTGATGAGGTGACCAAGCTGATCATCCGGGGGGATTACGAGAAGGCGGCGGACGTGTGTCGGCGGTCGCGGAGCGTGTTTATGGGGCCGATCGTGCAGCGGGCGATCGAGAACGCCGGCAAGGGCCACTCGGTGATCCTGGACATGATCGACAGCGAGGGGCGTCGGCTGGGGGACGTCGTGTGGAACCGGATCAGCTACCTGTCGGACATCAGCAACATCTCGCCGATGCTGGGCCTGCTTGGCACGGTGATCGGCATGA
>DAIOEG010000054.1:0-4854 GCA_036746415.1 Phycisphaera sp.
GTCGATGCGGTCGTGGTGTCCAACACGTCGCAGAGAGCGGGGCGGTCTGCGGGCGGGTTCCAGTCCACGATGACCAGCTCGCAGTCGAACGCGAAGCGGTCGCACTGGTCCAGCAGCGAGTCGATGAACAGTTGCGTTCGGCCGAGCACATCGCCGCCGTGGTTGTCGTTTCGGCTGGTGACGACGATGGACAGCGAGGGCTTGCTCGGGTGTGTTTGTAGCGTTGTTTTCATCGCGGCGTGCTCCCGGTCTTGACAAGGTGGAAGCCGGTCTCGACGACGATGACTTGACAGAGCTCGGGGATGCTCGACACCACATCGAACTCGGCGTAGCGCTCCTGGACCACGCCGGGCGACCGCAGCACGCGGGCGTCATACTCGCTACCACCGGGCACGAGGCGGGGGTTGTGATCGTCAGCAAAGTGCAGCTCGGTGCGATGATTCAGCATCGTCGCGGCATCGATCGGCAGATCGACCTGACAGTTTCTGCTGGTGAAGAACGGGTCGTTGCGCAGGCGTTCCTGCGTCGCGGCGTTGTCGGCGTTGAGGAACGTGCCGATGGTGAAGACCAGCCGACCGCCGGGCTTGAGGATGCGTGATGCCTCTCGCAGCGCAGCGGCGCGGGCGTCGGCCGTGAGGTGCTCTAGGACACTCACCGACAGCGCCGCGTCGAAGGTCTCGTCATCGAACGGAAGGTCTGACATGTCCGCACGCACCGCGTCGCAGCCGGGCTCGAGCGTCTGTGGCAACAGGAAGCTGTCCACGAGCGTCAACCTCGCGCCGGTGGCGAGCACCGCGCGTCGAAGCGCCGCGTTGTCACCCGCGCTAAGGTCCACCACGCGTTCACCCTCCTGCGGCGCACTGCGCTCCACGACCCAACGCGAGGCCCAGTTCCACGGCGTTGCGGCGCAGCCCCACCGCGTACAGTCCGCAGCGTTCGAGATGGCGATCGATGAGCCGTTCATCGCTTGGTCCCCATCAGGATGAAGCTCGGGTCGATCCACGCGAGCGTGCTGCACTGATCGTTCAGCCACGGCCAGAGTGATGTGACCGCGTCCATGACGCCGACCACCGAGCTACCCGGCGACATCACGGCCGCATCGGGGCAGCAGTCGTGCCAGAGAACCAGACCGCCGCTGCGCAGCAGTGGGAGTGCTTTGCGTGTGTCGCTGAGGACGACGTCGCGGTCGTGCCCGCCGTCGATGAACACCGAGTCAAAGAAACCCTCGGGGTAGGCGCTCGTGTCCCAGTCGCGGCTGTCGCAGAGCACCTGGCAATAGCGGTGGCTCAGCCCGGCCTCGTGGACCTGCCGGCCGATGAACCCCGCCGAGTCGGTCTGCAACAAGCGTTTGCCCGTGCGTGTGCGCTTCTCGTGGTTCCACACGGGCACATCGGCGTCTTCATCAAACGCCTCGTAGTACGACCATTCACCGTCGCGGGTCTTGAGGCCTTCGAGCAGGTTGAGCGACCAGACGGTCGCCGCGCAGCTTTCGAGCACGAGTCGTGCGCCAAAGCCCTGCCACGTGCCGAACTCCAGGTGCCGGCGCGGCGCGTGGTGCGTGAAGAGGTACCGCAGGATCGGCGCATCGTCGCGGGCCATGTCCCACTCAAGGAGCGAGCGCTGGCGCGATGTGCCGGGCATCACGAACGGTTCGGGCGCACCGATCACCCTGTGGAGCGCATCAACACTCACACGGGGCAGATCGGCTTGTGTTGCAAGGCAACTCATCATGCTCGGCGGACCAGGTCGAACCAGTTGAAGTCGTCGTTGTGGAAGTTGAACGCGAGGACCACGTCGAACCTGGCGGGCGCGAGGCGTTCGAGCAGTTTGGGCAGGTCGTACCACTCGATCCACGGCGTGCCGGGGCCGTCGGTCTTGGGGCCCCAGCGGTCCTGTGGCAATGCGCCCTCACGCTGCCAGCGTTCGCGCGGGTAGCACAGCTCGATCCAGCGCCCGCCGATCGGCAGGTGCTGCAGCAGCCGTGCGCATTGCTCGGCCATCTGCGGCATCGGCGCGTTGATGAGCGAGCCCTGCGCGAAGACCACGTCGAACGGGCCGGCCAGCGCGTCGAGCGATTCCACCGTGTCCATCCAGTGGTGCTGCGTCGTGAGCTTGAGCAGCTTGCCCAGGCGTCGTTGCAGCGCGACGTTGCTTTCGGCGATGTCGAGAAGGGTCACGCTTGCGCCGGCTTGCGCGAAGGTGAACGCGTCCATGCCCATGCCGGCGCCGACGTCGAGCACGCGTTGACCCTTGAGCACATCGCGGTAGAGCGCGTGGTACCAGCCGCGGATCTTAAAGCCGGTGCCCGTGGTGTCGGCGGTGCGCTGCGTGTGCCAGAAGTCGAGCAGCGCATCGTCGCTGAACGTCAGCAGTTCCTCGGTGCCGATGCGTCCGACGCCCGCGGCGGGCACGGTCTTCCACTTGTCGCGGAGCCGTTCGAGCGTGACGCGGGGCGTGGGCTGGTGTTGTTCGAGGGTCGCGGTCATGGTTGCCTTCCGTGGCGTTGCGCTGCGTGTGGGGTCATGCGGACTTGCGTGCGCTGACCTTGCCGTAGGTGGCTCGTGCGCGGGCGGCGTCGAGTGTGTCGTCGTTTGATGTGCTGTCGGTGGCGCAGCCGGTGCCACACGCGGAGGCGTGCTTGGGTTCCTGCGGGAGCACGACGAGCTTGAGCGTGTTTTTCAGTTCTTCCTGTGTTTCTTCGGGCAGTTCGCTGCTGGCGGGGGCGAGGCATCCCCACGCGGCGCGGTGTTGCCAGTCGCGGTCGGTCTCTTTGGCGAGTTCGACGTAGGCGAGTCGCTCGGCTTGTTTGAACAGCTCGCGGAACTTCTGGTCGGGCACATCCGCGTACACACGGCACTTGTTGACCTCGCCGATGCGCCGCCATTCTTCGGGGTCATCGGTGTTGATGACGCCGGTGGCGCGGAGCTTGTCGTAGTCGGGCGAGCCGGGGAGCGGGACGTACCAGTTGATGCCGATGCTGGGTGGCTTGACCTTTCGCAAGAACGCCATGGACTCGGCGATGTCTTCTTCGCGCTCGCCGGGGTATCCCAGCAGCATGCTCGCGTGGTAGGGGAAGCCGAGCTTGTTGTGCAGCTCGGCGGCGCGGAGGTTGGCCTCGGTCCGGCACTGTTTGGCCATGAGGTCGAGCACGCGCTGGCTGTTGCTCTCGAAGCCGTAGAAGAGGTATCGGCATCCCGCGTCCCACATGAGTCGCAGGAGCTTCTCGCTGACCTGGTTGGGCCGGATGTTGGCGTACCACTCGACCTTGTGTTGCAGGCCGCGTCGCAGGATCTCTTCGCAGGTGCCTTCGAGGACGCGTCGGTTGTTGCCGATGGTCGAGTCGGTGAAGTAGAAGCCGGTGGTGCCTGTGACGGCGTGCATCTCGTGCATCTGTTCGACGAGGTACTCGGGGCTGTAGAAGCGCACGGCCGAGAGGGCGTTGTACGCACAGAACGCGCACTTGTAGGAGCAGCCGCGACCCATGATGAGGTCGAGCGAGCTGGTCTTTCGGAACTTGATCCGGCCGGTGGTGGGCGTGGAGTAGAACGCGTGGTCGCAGAGCGTCCAGTCGGGGAAGGGCAGCGCATCGAGCGGCTTGATCTCTTCGCCGGGCTTGGGTGCGGTGGTGTCGAGGGTGATGATGCCCTGGACTTCATCGGGGCGTGAGCCGTTGGCGAGGGCGACGAGGCCGAGGTCTGCTTCGCCCTTGAAGGCGTAATCGAAGCCGAGGTTGGCGATGGTGTCTGCGGGCTCGGTGGAGGCGTGGATGCCGCCGCCGATGAAGACGGGCTTCAGGCCGTGCTGCTCGCAGGTCGCGCGGGCGTGTCGGACGAGCTTTTGCACCTCGAAGTAGTGGATGGAGAAGAAGCCGACGCCGAGGATGTCGGGCTTGAAGGCCACGATCTGCTTGGCGAAGTGGTCGAGGGTGGCGTCGAGGTTGCCTTGGTGGACGATGAGGTCGCGGATGAGGTCGACGACCTGGACGTTGTGGCCGTGGCGTTTGAGCTGCGTGGCGAGCAGGAGCAGTGCGTAGGGCCCGTTGCGCCACTGCTTGCCGAGGTCTTGATCCGCGACGTGTTCGTCGTGGTAGTTCCAGGGTTGGACGAGCATCACGTTTGCCACAGCAAGCTCCCGAGTCTTGGCAGGCGCACGGGGCTGCTGCGCAGCGATGGCACCACCGTCTGGGCATCATCGGCTGTGCGTGTGTGTGGTCGCCAGTTTTTCCGGACCTTGCGGGCGTGTGCGTCAGTCCGCTCGCGTGTCGAGCAGGTCGGCGATCTGCGTGATGATGCGGCGCATGCCTGCGGCGTAGCTGCGTGTGGTTTGCACGAATTGCTGTTGCTCGGCGCGGATCGCTTCGCACGCATCCGGCTGGTGCAGCACGGTCAGCACGCGTTGTTCAAGCGATGCTTCCTCGTCGAACGAGACCTCGTCGAGACGGGGCGGGAGTTCGTAGACGCACAGGGCGTGTTGCTGGCGGTAGGCGTGGTAAGCGGCGATCTGGTCGTTGCCGCCGGTGGGCAGGAGTCGTTTGAGCTCGGTGCAGACGGCGAGGTACGCGTCGAGGGCTGGGCCCTGGAAGTGTTGCCGGGCGTCTGCATCGGTCTGCACGTGCGCGGGCAGGTCCAGCACGCATTGGCGCAGGCGTGCCAGCGCGTGGTCGCTGGCGTGGGAGCGGATGAGGAACGTCCCGCCGGCGGCCCATCCGTCGAGCAGGCGTTGGTGCATGCAGTTGAAGGGCACGATCTGCAGGTTGATCGCTGCGGAGCGCGTGAGGTGTTCGAGTGCTGGGCCGTAGGCGATGGGGCCGTGGGCGTGGCGGGCGAAGTCGGGGTGCGCATCCCAGCCCTGGCC
>DAIOEG010000054.1:4864-10486 GCA_036746415.1 Phycisphaera sp.
AGAGGCAGAGTTGGAGGTCGTGTCGCTCGGCGATGCGTTGTGCCCAGCGCAGGGCCTGCTGGCGGTAGAGCGGGTTGTTGACCAGTGCGAAGAGTCGGTAGGCGAGCGAGGTGCGGTCGCTTGGCGCGAGGGTCATGCGTGTGTCGAGGCAGGCGAGGTCGATCTGCTCGAAGACCTGCACGACCGAGTCGAGCCAGTGGCCCGCGTCGTAGACGGCGAACACGCGGTCGAGGAATCGCCGGAGCATCTGCTGCGCGTTCGCGTCGGTGTTGGAGCGTTGCAGCACTTCTTCGCGGATGTGGTCGCGGGTGGCGGAGGCGTTGGAGACAAAGACGACGCGGTTGTCGGTAGCGCGCGTGTCGGCGGGTGTGGTGATCGCTGGCAGGCGGGTGAGCTTGTCGAGGTAGATGCACTGGCGGAGCGGGTAGTGGTAGTCGCGGTGGTAGACGGTGGCGGCGCAGGTGAGGACAAAGTCGCGCGGGCCGATCGACTTACCGGCGTCGGTGTTCATCAGCGTGGGCAGGTCGTCCTGGATCCACGTGACCACGGGCAGCTCGGGCGGCAGCGCATCGCGCATGGCGTGTCGGAGGTGGTCGATGACGAACACGAGGTCGGGCTGGAAGTCGGCGATGGTGTCGCGGATGGACGCGGTGGTGTTGCCCAGGTGCGGCGCGGGCTCGACGAGCAGGCGGGTGTCCCAGCCGAGCGACGCGAAGGCGTCCTGCGTGTCGCGGGTGCTGTGCTGCAGCACGGTGGTGAAGCGCGAGGTGAGCAGCAGGACGCGCGGCGGTCGGGTCGATTGCTGGCGGAGCGCTTGTGCGGTGTGCGCATCGGTGCGGTGCGTGTAGAGGCGTCGCGTGGGGTCGAAGCGCTGGGCGGAGTCGGCTTCGACGTGTGCGAGCGTTGCGTTGTAGCGGTCCTGAATCGCCTTTAAATCAGGCGTAAAGCTGATGAGGCGCGTGGCCGACGGCCAGGCGGGCTGGTGCGTGAGTAGCGTGTGCAGCATCACGTGCCAGTCGTGACCGATGAGCCAGGCGAAGCGGTCCTGCGTGATGGGGCCAGCATCATCGGACCAGTCGTGGAGCATGAGCGTGGCGTGGAGACGTTGCACGTCGGGCTCGATGAGGTAGATGGCGGACTGCATGCCCATCTTGCTTGGGGCGAGTCGAGCGAGGTAGTCGAGGAGGTGGCCGTCGCCCAGGCCCGCGAGTGCGAGTGGCATGGCGTAGTTGTGTTCGCTGCTCCACTGGTCGTGTGCTTGCGTGCGTTGCTGCGAGGGCGTCATGGCGAGCACGGGGCCGGCGGATGTGTGTGCGAGGGTTTGCTGGCCGTCGGTGGCGGTGATGAGTTCGTAGGCGCCGCAGGACGGCTGGGCATCGAGGAGTGCGTCGATGTCGGGCCGGCGTTGTTGGAGTGCGTGTCGGTTGCGTGCGTAGCGCAGGAGCGTTTGGGTGGTGTTGTGCGAGTGATCGTTCGCGGCGGTTTGCAGCCAGCGTACGGCGTCTTGCCAGCGGTGGAGCGAGAGGCACACGAGGCCGAGGGTCTCGCGGGTCGCGGGAGCGAGGTCGTCCGCGGGCAGCGTGTTGGCCAGCGCGAGTGCCTCGGTGTAATGCGCTCGTCGGAGGAGTCGCTCGAGGCGTGGAGCGTCGCCTGCTTGGAGGGTGCTGCTGTCGTGCATGATCAGCTTGCGGCGGCGTAGGTGTGTGCGGGGTTGAGTTCGGGTCGTGTGCGCAGGAGCCGGAGGACCTCATCGGGTTGGACGGGCAGGTTGCCGATGCGGCTGACGGCGACGGCGGCGGCGGCGGAGCCGAGGTAGCCGGCCTGCGGGAGCGTGGCTCCCCGGAGCATGGCGAGGGTGGCGGTGGCGAGGAGTGCATCGCCTGCGCCGACGACATCCTCGACGCGGTCGCCCAGGGCCGGGAGCCATTCGGTGCGCAGCCGTCGCTCGAACCATTCGGCGGGCGCGACTTCACGGACGTGGAACAGGACCGAGCCCTTGGCTCCGAGAGTCGTGATGACGTTGCGGACGTTGAGTGAGCGCATGAGTTCCATGGCGACGGTGGGCAGCGAGCGTTCGAAGTCGCCTGCGATGCCGCGGACTTCGCGTTCGGTGGGCGTGACCAGGTCGATGCCCTGCATGGCGCGCAGCGTCCCGCGTGGGCCCGACACGTCGCCGGCGATCATGGAGAGGTGCGGCCGCATGGTGGGCAGCAACTTTTCTAAAAGCGGTGTCGAGATCGTGCCATACCCAAAGTCGGCCATGACCATGCCGACGGCGCTTTGGCGGAGGTCGGCGACGGCGGTCATGAGTTGTCGCTGGGCGGCGGAGTCGAGCGGGTGCGCCTCGCCGTGGTTCACTTTGAGCAGCTTCTGTCGGTCGGCGAGGAAGCGTTGCTTGACCGGCAGCGCATCGCGGAGCGGCAGGGCGGTGTGCGTGATGCCCATCCGGTTCAGCGTGTCGAGCAGCGTGCGGGTGGGCTCGTCGTCGTCGTTGCCGACGCAGGTGACCAGGTGCGGCTGCGCGCCCAGCGCCTTGAGGTGGCCGGCGATGATGGCGGCCCCGCCCAGGTACGAGGTCTCACGCCTGGGACGCAGCGAGAGCACCGGCGCCTCGTCGGCCACATCGACCTGCTCGCAGAAGACGTAGCGGTCGCAGATCGTGTCGCCCAGCACAATCACGTTCTCACCCACATTGCCATTGGTTGCGCTGTTGTTGCTGCTCTGCGGACCGCGCAGCATCGGCGTGACGGTGTGCAGGTCGATGCCCCAGCGTCGGCAGTTCAGGCCCAGCCGCAGCGTCGCGTCCCAGCCGTCGCCCGCGTCTTTGCCGGCCATGGTCTCGAGCATGTTCGACGCCTCGAACACCACATCGCCTGACGAGAACAGCACCCGCCCGCCATGCCGTTCGACCAGCGTGCGCTCGGCGTGGAAGCCGGCGTCCTGCGACTGCTCGTACTCCTGGCCCTTGACGTACAGCGCGGGGCGGAGCGCGGCGATGACGGGCTCGGCGGTGATCGCATCGACGATGACGACGTGATCGACGCACTCCAGCGCCGCGAGTTGCAACGCGCGGTCTTGTTCACCGATGTAGGGCTTGGCGGCGTCGACGCGCTCGATGGCGGCGTCGCTCATGAGCGAGACGACGAGGGTGGCGTCGTTGCCGGCCTGCTGCGCAGCGGACTGCAGGTAACGCACGTGCCCGGGGTGCACGATGTCGAACGCCCCGTGGCAGAGCACCACCGGCGAGCCACGCAACGCGCAACGCTCGCCCACGGCAGACAGCTCGGTCAATGCGACAACCTTTCGAACCAGTTCGAGCTTCACGGAGTGCTTATCGGTCGTTCAGGGCACCACGCTGCAACACGGCGGAGTCGTCACGCCACCGCGACGGCCCCGGCGGGGCGGGCGGGCTTGCTCACGCGGGGCGGGGGCGTCTGCAACAACGGCTCGCGTCGGCCCAGCCGCCAGCGGTAGTCGATCGGCGCGATGCGCGTCGCAAGCTCCAGCTGCACCTCGTGCTGACCCATCGCCGCGAAGAAGTTGAACCGCGCGTGCGACACGTGCACCGGCTGCTCGTGCCAGCCCGCTTGCTCACGCAGCACCTCGGCCAGCTTCAGCGTGCCGCCCTCGACGGCAAGGCCCATCGGCTCGTCACGCAGCACGCTGCGCGCATCCGTGAGGGTCGGGAAGCACGAGTCGTCACGCAGCTGCGCGGGCAGACGGGTGTCGATGCAAAGCTCGGCATCCCCGGCGCGCTGCGGTGTCCTGCTGACCGTCAGCGTGAGGGTCTTGTCGTGATCGACCAGGTCGATGTGCGCGGGGTGGAAGTGAAAGTCGGTGAGCAGGTTGCCCGCGACGCCCAGGAGCCGAGCGTCGGCGTCGCTTCGGACGAAGTACAGGCCCCGGTGCAGGTCGGCGGTGCGGGTCATCGCTTGGGCGAGTAGCCGATAGGCGACGTGGTGATACGTGACGCCAAGCGCCGCGGGCGTGCCTGCGGGCCGCATCGCTTCGACACGGCAGGCGACCACGTTCCAGAAGGCGTAGGGCCCGCGTGTGACCGGTTCGAGTCCCGGCGGGAGCAGGTGTTCGACGGTGTGCTTGGGGGTGCGGTAGCTCAAGAGCACGCACTCGGTGATTCTGCCGTTCATGGTGAGTAACACGTTGTTGCTCCTGCACGCGTGTGCGTGCGCATCGGGTGTGTTGCTGGCGGTGGTGTGCGTCGTGCGCGGTGTGTTTATGCGAGCCACAGGCCCGTGAGCACGACGCCCAGGGCGAGCACGCCGTTCATGAGGCCGACCCAGAGGACGGTGGCGGCGGCGCGTGTGAGCACGGGCCTTGGTGCTTTGGCGATGAAGTAGGTGCCCATGAGGACGTTGCCGATGGTCAGGAGCACGACGTGCGTGGGCAGTGTGGGGAGTGCAAACGCGGTGGTGGCGGCGAGCGCGAGCAGGACCCACACCATGCCGACGGTGAGGGTGATGAGCGCGTGGTCGCCGAGCTTGGCGAGGCGTTTGCGGTCGCGGACGCGCAGGAGCATCCACGCCAGCAGCACGACCCACGCGGCAGCCGCGCCCCCCGCGATGCCCGGCCCGACCCACGCGAGGTTTTCATCTGCCAGCAGGCGATACACGTGCACGCCGTAGGCAACGGTGCCCGCCCACGCGACGCTGATCAGCGCCACGCGCGCCAGCGGCGACAGCGCGGCCCGGCCCTCGCTTTGCGTCAGTGCGGCGAGGTATTCGGGCGAGCCGGGGAAAGGGGGGCGTGTGGTCATGGTGTGCGGGGTGGGTTGGCTTGTTTGAACCGCAGAGGCGCAGAGTCGAAGGGCATGCATGAGAGAGAGTTTTTAGCCACAGATGAACACCGACGGACACAGATCAAGAAAGATGTGTGTGTTGATTTCATTCATCTGCATGTGTTTGCTCGCATCGGTGTTGATCTGTGTCCATCGGTGGCCATTCTTTCTCTGCGTCCGTGCAGTTGGATGGATTGCGTCACCCCGCGAGGCCGAGGGTCTTGAAGACTTTGGTTCCCATCTTGACGAATCGGATGATCGCGCCTTGTGGGAGCACGCGGATCTGTGTGTACCAGCGGGTGAGGGTGTCGAGCATCTCGTAGAGCTCGCCGAGTCGTTGTCGGGTGTGGTCGGTTTCTTGTTTGTTGTTTTGTGCTTCCTGGACGCACTGTTTGAGCAGGGCGAGGGTCGGGTCGATCTCGCGTCGCTTGCGCTGGTCGAGGATGGTCTGGAACATGTCCCACACGTCGGTCATGGTGGTGAAGTGGTCCCGCCTGTCGCCCAGCACGCTGACGCGGTGGACGATGCCCCAGCCCTCGAGCTCGCGGAGCGAGGTGCTGACGTTGGAGCGGGCGACCTGGAGCAGTTCGCAGATGCGTTCGGCGTCGAGCGGGTCGGGCGAGAGGTAGAGCAGCGCGTGGACCTGGGCGACGGTGCGGTTGATGCCCCAGCGGGTGCCCATGTCGCCCCAGTGGAGGATGAAACGCTGCTGGACGGGGGTGAGGGTCATGGCGGGGGGTTCCGTTGTTTCTGTCGTGACAGAAAACAATGTACGTTCTGTATCGTCGTTGTCAAGCGTCCGCTTGAGCGGCCCGCCTGTCACCGCC
>DAIOEG010000055.1:0-8927 GCA_036746415.1 Phycisphaera sp.
TGAGGCGGGGCGGTGGGGCGGTGGGGCGGGGCGGTGGGGTGTGAAAAGAGCCAGACGCTTTGCTCGCGGACTCGCTTAGCGTCGGCGTGAAGGTGAGCACTGCGGGGGGTTGGTGTGGGTTAGGCGGATCTTGCGAATGGCGGGGGGGTGTAGGTGGTGAGGGGGGTTGCTTCGAGGCCCACGTCGCCGCCGTTGAGGACGGTGGTGCCTTGCGCGAGGTAATACCTGAAGCGGTGACGCAAGCCGGGGGTGAGGTCGGCTTCGATGGTCCATGTGCCGGCCCGGTCGGCGCGGGCCATCTCGATCCATGCGCTGGGGCCGTCGTGCGGGTCGATGACGACGTACACGCGGTCGGCGTGCGGTGCGAGCACCGTGAAGCGCCATCGGCCACCCATCGTGGTAGCCGGCGGGACGATCGGCAGACGCGGGTGTGTTGATGCGAGGGTGATGGGCATCCGTGTCTCACAGTCCCCCGTGGGCGTGGCTGGGGAGGCGGGTCGAGGTCACAAGGTTTTTGAGGTCGCGTGTGCGATACAGTCGCGTGGGGGTCGATCCAATCGGCGGGAACACACTGGCATCTGCCGAGTGTCCAAGGCCAACGGTGCAACGTTGGAAGCGTGTACGAGCTGATCGCGATGCCGGAGTTATAAGCTCCAGCATCTTGTTATGACATCGGAATAAACCCGCGCGTTTGTCAGGAATTGACTATTTGAACAGTGTTTATGAGCAGACCCTGTGCACAATCGGTGTGCTTGGCGGGAGCAGGTGCGGGGCGTATGTGAGTCGATGCACCGCTGACCGGGGCCTTGGTACTCGGGCCATGGCGTAAGATGTGCGGGTGAAGAGCCGTTCGTTGGTGATGCAGGCGTTGGACGAGCCCACGACGCGCGAAGCGGAGGGCGGGCCAGCGGTTTCCCGCGCACTTGAGCCGGCAGAAGCACGTCGGCTTGCCGAGCGATTGGCGCTTGGGCACCGCGAGAACTTCACGGTGTTGTCGCGGCTGTTGCCCGCAGAGTTCCGCGACGACTTCACGGCTGTGTACGCGTTTTGTCGCTGGGCGGACGACCTGGCGGACGAGTCGGGCGACCCGCAGCGGGCGTTGTCGCTGCTGTCGTGGTGGCGTGAGGAGCTTGCGTTGTGTTTCGCGGGGTCGCCTCGACACACGGTGTTTGTCGCCCTGCACCCGGTGGTGGTTCGGCGCTCGCTGCCGATCGAGCCGTTCGAGCAATTGATCGACGCGTTCGAGCAAGACCAGCGCATCAGCCGTTACGAGACGCTCGAACAGGTACTCAACTATTGCAAGCGCAGCGCGGACCCGGTGGGTCGGCTGGTGCTGCGCATCGTCGGCTGCGAGAGTGCTGAGGCGCTGCGGTGCAGCGACGCGACCTGCACAGCGTTGCAACTCGTGAACCACTGGCAGGACGCACGGCGAGACCTCATTGAGCGCGACCGTGTGTACCTACCTGCAGAGGTGGCGACGCGTCACGGGCTGTCGCTGTCGCAGTGGTCGTCGGTCGTGCGGGCCGAGTCGGGCGTGGACGGCAGTGCTGCGGGTTGTGCGTCGTGTCTGTCGGTTGGGCCGGGGTGTCGGGGGGTGTTGCCTGCCTATCGTGAGACGATGCGTGAGTTGTGTGCCAAGACGTCGGCGTTGTTCGCAGAGGGCCGTGGCCTCTGGCCGATGCTGCCGATGGGCGTGCGTCGGCCGATCATGTTGTTCTCGCTGGGTGGCGAGGCGTTGCTTCGGCGGATCGCGTCGGATGGTTACGACACGATGACGCAAAGGCCGACGTTGTCGGATATGCGCAAGGCGTGGCTCGCGGCGCGCGTGTGGGTGGGTGTGGTTCCAAGTGGGCCGAGGTTGCACGCGGGTCGTCTGAGTGAAAGGCGTGGGGCTTGACGGTGGATGCGACGACAGCGCGAGCGGGGGCTGATGTGCTCGGGGACGCGGACCCGCGCGTGATGGTGAGCAACGCGCACTGCCGTGAGGTTGCGCGTGTCAAGGCCCGCAACTTTTTCTGGGGCATGCGTCTGACGCCCGAGCCCAAACGCTCCGCGTTGTTCACGCTCTACGCATGGATGCGCGCAGCGGACGATATCGCGGACGGGCCGGGGGAAGCGTTTGTGTCGCCCGAAGCGCGGTTGACGGCGTCGGTCGATGCGCCGCGCAGGTTGCAGCAGTTCCTGGACGCGACACGTGACGCGATGTCGCAGCACGCGCCGCTGCCCGAGGGGCCGATGTGGCCGGCGTTTCGTCGGATGACGCAGACGTACGAGTTGCCCGCGTCGTTGTTCGAGGACGCGGTGCGTGGGCAGTTTGATGATCTGTTGCACCAACCGTTCGCGACGTTCGATCAGTTGCAGGCGTATTGCTGCCGGGTCGCGTCGACGGTGGGGCTCGGGTGCGTGCTCATCTGGGGCGTGCAGGACCCCGCGGCGCGCAAGCTCGCGGAGCACCGCGGCGTCGCGCTGCAGCTCACCAACATCCTGCGCGACCTGGCGGAGGATTCACGGCTTGGCCGGTGTTATCTGCCGCAGGAAGACCTCGCGCGTTACGGCCTGTCGCGTGAGACGTTCCTGCAGGCCGACGCAGGCAACGAGTCGTTTCAACGGCTGATGCGGTTTCAGATTGAGCGGGCCATGTCGTACTACCAGATGTCCGCGCCGCTGGAACAGCAGCTCCACCCCGACGGCCGACGGTCCTCGTGGCTCATCGCGCAGACTTATCGGCGGTTACTCGAACAGATCGCCAAGCGCCCGGCCCGCGTGCTCCATGAGCGCGTCTCGCTCAGCACCCCTGCACGCCTGCGCCTCATCGGCACGGCCCTGTGCCAGCCACGACGCTGATGCAAGCGGCACCGCCTGCGCAACCGATACAACCAGCATCGACCGGCTTGCCGCCGTGACCGCGCCACAGGGATCGCTCTCACGCACGGACCGGAAACCCTGCCTAAACCACCGAGGTTGCCCGGTCGATGCTTGCAGTGATCGACGGCTGCATCCCGTTGAGCGTGATGAGCACGCGCAACCCACTCGCCGTCGATAGGAGGGCCCCAGCGGCTAAGACGACATGGCTTTCGGCATGAGCACCAAAGCGCGGACGAGCCCCATCGCCATCGATTTCGGTGCCGACGGGCTCAAAGTGATGCAGGTCAACCTCGGCGAGCCCAACCAGCTCATTACCGCAGGCGTCGCCCACATCCCCGAGTCCGCACGTCAGGACACCGTCGAGCGCATGATCTTCCTCGAAGATGCGCTCAAAGGCCTGCTCCGCAACCTCCCGGTCCGCGGACGCAAGGCCCTGTGCTCCATCCCCGCGTTTCAGATGCTGCTGCACAACTTCGAGCTGCCACGCTGCGACGCGGAAGACACCAACTCGCTCGTCGAGCTCCAGCTCCGCGACCGACTCGGCCTCGAACCCTCACGCCTCGTGATCCAGAACTTCAGAGGCGCCGAGATGCCACATGACGGCACGATGCGGCAAGACGTCGTGACACTCGCCGGCAAACGCGACCTCATCATGCAGTACCTCCAGCTCGCCGGCCGGTGCAAGCTCGAAGTCATCGGCATGCACCCCGAGCCGCTTGCCACCGTCAAAGCATTCGAACACCTTACAGGCACCGCTGAACAGCCCCGGCCCATCCTCCTGGTCGACCTGGGCGCAGCCACGACCAAGGTCATCATCGTGCACGGCCCCAAGGTCGTCCTCATGAAGACCATCCATGCCGGCGGGGACCACTTCGTCCAGCGTGTCGCCAAACAATCGTCCCTGAGCTTCCACGAAGCACGCCAACACCGCATCGCGCAAAACAGCGGAGCCGTCGGCGTCATGGAGCCACGCAAGCAAACCACCTGCGAGATCACCGACACACTCATCGACGAGCTCAAGCTCTCGCTGCGGTTCCACCACAGCCGGTACCCAAGCCAACCCATCGAACGCGTCGTGTTCCTCGGCGGCGGCGCGATGGACCGAGCACTGGGCCGCAAGCTCGCGCAGTCACTGGGCCTGGCCGCACAGTTGGGCGACCCGTTTGCAACACTTCAAAAGCCCGCTGGCCCCACGGGGTTCCACGGCCTGGACCAAAACCACCCGCAGCCCGCGTGGGCCGTCGCACTGGGCCTATGCCTCAGTGAACCCAACCTCTGATCACCATCACCACCTCCCCCAACACAAGGGGCTCCACCATGCACGCACACTCAAGCTTTCTCCCTGAAGACTACCTCGCCGGCAAGATGGCACGACGCAGCAACTTCGTCTGCCTCATCCTCTTCGCGCTCGTGCTCACCGGCGTCCTCGGCACGTACTTCGTCAAGTACAAGCAGCAGGGCGACGCGATGGCCAAGCACCAGGAAGCCAACCTCAAGGTCGAGGACAAGGCACGAGAGATCGACCAGTACACCGAGCTCAATGCACGCCGCAAAGAGATCACTCTCAAGGCCGCCGTTACCAGCTCGCTCCGCGACCCCGTGAAGAAGTCCAACCTCATGGTTGAACTCATCAACAACATGCCCGCGTCGCTGTCGCTGATCGAGTTTGAGCTGGAGACCAACAAGATCAAGACCGCGCCGCGACCCACCACCGCGCTGCAGAAAAAACAGGCCAGCAGCAAGGACAAGAAGAAGGACGACAAGACCGGCGAGCCCGCCGTCCCCAACATCGAGATCACGCCCGTCGAGGTCGCCATCAAGCTCACAGGCCTGGCACCCACCGACCTGGAAGTGTCGGCCTACATGAAGGCGTTGTCCAACCACGTGCTGTTCCGCAACGTCCACCTCCAGTTCGCTGAAACATTCACCGTCGACACGATCGAGATGCGACGGTTCCTCATCGAGCTCAAGCTCGCCGAGGGCGTGACCATGAGCGACCTCGAACCCACCCGGTGGAACCCCAACGCCGCTAGCAAGGCCATGGGCGGCAAGATGATCCTCACACCCGACATCGTCGAGCAGACTAAGTAACCACACACCCCGCGTCCGCCAACCCGCACCACCGGCTCCATGACTGACCCGTACCTGAGACGGCCCCGGCCGTGCAAGGAGAACCCAGCAATGCAATTCGGCATCCGAGAACTCGTGTTCCTGATCGTCATCGTCGCGACCCCCATCGCCGCATACTTCGTGATCTTCAAGCCCATGGATGTGCGCACCAAAGAGCTGCGCACCGACACGCTGGCCAAGACCACCAAGCTCCGCGAGCTCGAAGCCGCCCAAAAAGAGCAGGCCGACATCGGCGCGGAGATCAAGCTCATGACCGAGCGCATCGCCGAGTTCGAGAGCCAGCTCCCCAGCGAGAGCGACTTGGAAGTCATCCTCCGTGAAGTCGCGCAGATCGCACAGGACAATAAGCTCCGCACCCGCACCTTCAAGCCCGACCGACCCGTCAAGACCAACCAGTACACCGAGCTCCCCATCAACCTTGTCATCGAGGGCTCGTTCCTGGGCTTCTACGAGTTCATCGAGGGCGTCGAGAAGCTACCCCGGATCACGCGCATCCCGGAGATGAAGATCGAAAAACAAGTCAAGGAAGACGATGGCACCGTCCGCATCGAGATGATCCTCAGCATCTTCTATGAAGATAAAGCCAAGCCGACGACCAAAGTCGCCTCGGTCAAGTGACGTTGCCACGGGTGATCACCACGCTGACATGAGGCCACACGGGCACCTGACCCGGCGCAGGCCAGATCCAGAGACGCACCATGAAGAAGAACAAACTCCAAAACATCGGCTTCGACGACGCAGATCAGAGCGAGCACGAGGATCAGCCGGTCACCATGCCGCTCATCTCCGCGCTGGGCGGCGCCGACCTGGCGACCGCTGACGCGGCCAACGGCCTGGGCCAGATCGACGAGAGCCGACGCGTCGCCGCGCAGTCCGCCGTGCTCATCGCCATCGTCGTCGTCATCGCCGGCGGCGTGCTCTTCACGATGAAGATGCTCAAGGGCGAGGTCACTGCCGACGCCAGCAGCAAGTCCATGGCCAAGATCGACCAAGCGCTGACCAAGATCAAAAACCCCGAGCTGCTACTCACGCAAGACCCGCAGCACCCAAGCAACCTGCAAGGCCTGCTCGACACCAGCAAGATCCTCGGCCAGCTCACCGAGACCTTCCACGACAAGATCGTCCCCGTCAGCCAGCTTCAGAAGAACCCCTTCTCGCTCCCGCAGGCCGCCACCGCCGACGCGCCCGTCGATTCCGACCTGGGCGAGCGCCGCCGTAACGAACGCATCACCAAGCTGCGACAAGAGCTCGACCGCATGAGCTTGCAGAGCATCATGGGCAGCGAGCAGCGCGCCGTTGCCGTCATCGGCGGCGAGTTCTACCGCTCCGGCCAGCAGCTGGGCAGCTTCCGTATCCTCTCGATCGACAAGTCGCAGGTCATCCTCGCGCCCATCGACCTCGAACGCCAGCCCGGCGATCAGCCCTTCGTCCTCCGCATGCAGGACGAAGTCAGGAGCGCCAGGCCGTTCTGATCCACCCGTCATTCAAAGCCCCATCGTGAACGACCGATCCATGGATCCAACCCGACCGACACCGCAGCAGAGAGGCACGCATGTCACTGGATGACCTGCTCAATTTTGATGATGACCCGCTCAACCTCGATGATGAGCCCACCGCCGGCGCAGCCGTCGGCACCGCTCGCGTGCAAGAAGAGGTCTTCGACACCGGCCCGCTCAAGCCCGCGGACGACCCCTCCGTCCTCTCGCTGTGGTCGCCCCGCGACTCCGCACCCACCGCGCTCACACGCACCGCAAACGACCTCGGCTCGGTCCTGCTCGCCTCACGCGTCGTCGATGAGAACCTGCTCACAAGCGCCCGCGGCGTCATGTCACGCAGCCCCGGCACGTCCCTCCAACGTGCGCTCAAGCAAGTCGGCGTTGACGATGCGCTGATCCAAAAGGGAGTCGCCGAGCATTATGGGCTGAAGTTCGAGCGCGTCACCGTCGATGCCCTGCGTGCCGACAAGCAGTTCCACAAGCTCGGCCTCGACTACTGCATCAAGCACGGCGTCATCCCGCTCCGCATGGAGAACGGCCGGCTGGTGCTCGGCGTCGTCGATGCGCACGGCCTGCCCATCCTCGACGAGGTCCGCTACAAGCTGGGCGTCTCCATCAAGCCCGTCATCGTCCCCCAGACAGACATCGATACTGTCGCCGGCTCGTTCAAGGAAGTCTCCGAGACCGACGCCAACGTCTCGATGGAAGAGATCATCTCTGGCGTTGACGAGGACGACATCGAAGTCGTTGAGAACAAGGAAGAGAACCTCGACCTCGAGAAGATGGCTGGCGAATCGCCCGTCATCCGCTTCGTCAACTACCTCATCTTCGAAGCCGTTAAACAAGGCGCGTCCGACATCCACATCGAGCCGCAGGAGAAGCGCCTCCAGGTCCGCTACCGCATCGACGGCGTGCTGCACGAACAGCAATCCCCGCCGCCGCACATGATGGCCGCGATCATCTCGCGCTTGAAGATCATGTCGAACCTCGACATCGCCGAGCGTCGCGTCCCGCAGGACGGCCGCATCCGCGCGATGGTCCACGGCCGGAAGCTCGACCTGCGACTGTCGACGCTGCCCATGGTGACCGGCGAAAAGGCGGTCATGCGTATCCTCGACACCAAGAGCATCCAGGTCCCCCTCGAAGACCTGGGCATGTCCGAGGACATGCTCACCGTCTGGCGCACGCAGATCGACAACCCGCACGGCATCGTGCTCGTCACCGGGCCCACCGGCTCGGGAAAGACCACCACGCTCTACGCCTCGCTGGGCAAGATGGATCGCACGGGCCTGAACATCTCAACCGCCGAAGACCCCGTCGAATACCACCTGCAGGGCATCAACCAGACGCCCGTCAACGAGAAGGTCGGTATGAGCTTCGCCGGCGCCCTCCGCGCGCTGCTGCGGCAAGACCCCGACGTCATCATGGTCGGCGAGATCCGAGACTTTGAGACCGCCAAGACCGCCGTCCAGGCCTCGCTCACCGGGCACCTCGTGCTCTCGACGCTGCACACCAACGATGCGCCCTCGTGCGTCACGCGACTTATCAACATCGGCGTCGAGCCGTACCTCATTGCCTCGGCCCTCAACGCGTGCATGGCCCAGCGCCTCGTCCGAAAGATCTGCCCCGAGTGCAAATACGAGTACACGCCTGACGACGACGTCAAAGAGTTGCTCGCGATGAACGGCCTGCCTAGCGACAAACTCTGGCGGGGCAAGGGCTGCGAGAAGTGCCGTGGCTCGGGCTACAAAGGCCGACTCGGCGTCTACGAGCTGCTCGTCCTCAGCGACACGCTCCGCGACCGTGTGACAGGCAACCCCAACGTCATCGAGTTCCGCCGCATGTGCCTCGAATCAGGCATGACCACGCTCCGGCAAGACGGCTTCGACAAGGTCGTCCGGGGCGTCACCACCATCGACGAGATCATGCGCGTCACCGACGCAAGCCGGTCTTGACCTTAGCGGGCGTTGGCCGCGTCGTCGGCGTTGAGGTGGTCGATGAGTTGACGCAGCCGGCCGTAGCTGCGCTTGGTCGAGTTGAAGTGGATGCGCGGGAATTGTGGTAGCTCATTGTTCTCGGCTTCGAGCGGGCCGGACTGCTCGATCCTGCCATCGGCAACGAGTGACTTGAACTCGCTGTTGATGGTGTCGAGTTGGATGGGCGTGAGTGGTCGGCGGATGCGGAGCACGAGCCGATCCCGAAGGAACCGCTGCGAGTGGTAGTTGCGGTAGAAGTTTAGGACGTGCCTTGACGCGGCGTCGGCATCATCGGTAATGAAATACAGCGAGGTGTCCTCGGGGCTGATCCAGCCCTTGTCAAGCAGAGACTTCTTGATGTAGTTGTCCCAGTGTTTCCAGTAGTCGCCGCCGGGCGCATCGACCATGACGATGGGGACCAGCGGGGACTTGCCGGTCTGGATGAGCACGATGCCGGCGA
>DAIOEG010000055.1:8937-10482 GCA_036746415.1 Phycisphaera sp.
AAGCCCTCGTCCTGTGTGCCGAATCCGCCGGGGAACAGGGCGATCGCGTGGCTCATCCACATGAAGGTGAGCTTGCGGGTGAAGAAGTAGCGGAAGTTGACGAGCTTGGGGTCGCCGGCGATGGTGCTGTTTGCATTGGTTTCAAAGGGCAGGCGGATCGAGACGCCGAACGAGCGTTCGCGCTGTGCGCCGTCGTGGCCGGCCTTCATGATGCCGTCGCCCGCGCCGGTGATGACCATCCATCCGCACTCGGCCATGATGCGTGCGAAGCGGACGGCGGCGATGTAATCGGGGTGGTCTTCGGGCGTGCGTGCGGAGCCGAAGATGCTGATCTTGGGGACCTGCTTGTAGGGCCTAAAGACCTTGAGGGCGTAGCGCAGCTCTTTGAAGGACCGTGAGACGAGCTTGATCTCACCGCTGTCCGAGCCGTCGCGGAGCAGCTTGGTCGCGGTGTGCAGCGTGTCGTAGACGTTCCGGCCGGCGTGCGATTCGGGGTCGCCGCCGGCTTCGCTCACGAGGCGCATCATGAGGTCGTGCAGGCCCGCGGGGGCGTTGGTGGGCTTGCGTCGCGGTGGAAGGTCAGTCATGGCGTGGTGTTCTCGGTGCGTTGAGAGGAGGGTTGTATGAGGGTGGTTTCGGTGTCGGCAGTGCCCTTGCCGTGGCGGACGCGCAGCAACACGAGCAGGCGTCTGCGTAGCAGGATCACGGGCCGCCACGTGCGCCGCCAGAAGCGGATGATCGCGGGACGATACTGGTTGAGGTCGCGTTCAGCTTCTGTGAGTTGGTCCGGCCGGCGTCTGGCCCAGTGCTTCATGAGGTGGTAGCGGTCGCAGTCCTGCAGCAGCGCAAGCCAGGCGCGGCTGATGGGATTGCAATGCGGGAACGCTTCGTGCAGCGTGGTGCTGATCTGAAAGTCGATGATGCCCGCCGAGCCATCGGGCAGGATGAGCAGGTTGTCGGGCTTGTTCAGATCGACAAAGGCGACGCCGCGCGTGTGTGCTTGCGCGACGAGTTGGCGCAGCGCGGGGAAGAAGGTGTCGGGGATGCTTTGGGTGTGGCTGGTCTGATCGAGCGTCGTGGCGGGGATGAATTGACGTGCCCACGCGTTGCGGATGGGCCGGTGGTGTGCATCGGCGACGGTGTCGTAGGCGACGGGGATGCCAACCAGGCCCAGGAGCCGTTGATGCACGCGCTGCTCACGCTGCGCAGATAAACGGCCAAGCCACGCGAAGGGCACGCCAAACGCGCTGCTTGTGCGAGCGAACTTGACGATGAGTTGGCGCGTCGGGTCGTTCGCTGCGCTGTAGAGCGCGGTGGCGGCGAAGGCGTCGTGCTTGAGCAGGGTGGGCTTGGACCACGCGTGTTCGTCCACATGCACGCAGGCGGGCAACGGCTCACGGCCCCGTGCGAGCAGCCAGGCCGGCCGGGGCTTGCGCGTTAAACGCCTTGCGGTGACAGGGCTGTGCGGCTGCGGTGGTGTCGGCGTGTTGGTGATGGACAGCGCGCACAACATCCACGCCGCGAAGAACATGGCCAGAGTCCCCA
>DAIOEG010000056.1:0-10346 GCA_036746415.1 Phycisphaera sp.
CGAAACCAACTCACCACGATACCCTGCGTCGCAAGCAGCCACCACCAACGCGTCGTCTGCAACGGCCATACCGCCGCCAGCAACACAAGCCCAAGCACGAGCTTCCACCACGACGCCTGCTGCAACAGCGTCAACATCCCCAGCCGGGGCACCGACTCACCGGCGGGCGTGTAGTCGTGCCAGTGCGTCACATACGCGATGTAACCCACTCCCGCGGCCGCCACCGCCAACCGAGCCAGCACGCTCAACACCCGCATCCACAACGCGCCGCGTTTGCGACGCTCCAACGCGGACGCCGACGGCTCGAGCGCTGGGGGTGCGCTGCGATCCACTGCGACAGCGAGGCGCTCTGCGTCGCCCTCTAATCGCGCTGTCTCCCGCTCTGTCGGCGTCACATCGGGCACGGTATCCTCATCGGCTCAATGCCCGAGCACCAGCCGAAAAACACACCGGGGCCAGACACCTTCGAAAGCCCACCGCTTCACGTCAGCTCGCACGCCACGCAGCTCGTCCGACGCGCACTGTGGCACCGCGCCGCGGTGGCGACCTGGACAGCCGCGGGCGTGTGGTCCGCGGTCTTTGGCGTCATGGCCACGGGGCTTGGCTGCGTGTCGGTGCTGCCCGCCAGCGACCTTCGGCCATTCTTCGCCGGCTCGGGCATGCCACGCGATCAGGTGGACATGGCACTGTCTGCGCTGCCCGCGTTTGCCGGCTGCATGGGCGTCGCCGCCGTCGTCCCCGGCGTGGTGCTGCTTGCCCTGGGCTGGTCCGTCGAGCAGGGCCGACACGGCGCGATCGCCTCCGCACTCACCATCACCGCCCTGCTCGCCGCCGTCGCGCTGATCTTCACCGCATCCACGCTGCTGCCCGCGCCCGCCTCCGCCACGGTCCCGCAGTCTCTCGCCAACACCGCGCTTGGTCTGCTCCTCTGGGGCGGCCTCTTAGCGCTCTTCCTCAACGCCTTACAACACCTCAAAGCCGCCTACCGCGCGCCCGCCAATGCGCCGTGGGACCCCGACGACGACCCGTGGGACGCCGTGCTCTGAGAGCTTTATCGCGACAACGCAGTCACTCACGATCCCGCGCTCACCCCTTTGCGGGGCGGGCCTGGACCAGTCGCAGCTTGCCCTTGGACACCGGGCCGCAGCTCGCGCAATAGGCCTGGGCGAGGCGGTCGGGCGCGATCCTGCGATGCCGTTCGCCAAGGTGCTGCTGGCAATGATCGCAGTGGAGCGTGTAGCGCGGCGCGGGGGTCTGCACCTCTGCACCGGCAAATCGCTGCGGCTTGGCTCCGATACGCTTGCACACGGCTTTCCAGCGGGCGTTGTGGCCCTGATCAAGGCCGGCGAGCGCGTGCGCAATCTCATGGAGCACGATGTCGCGGACTTCCTCGATCGAGTTCAGCCGGACCATGTGCTCTGAAAACCGCAACGTCTTCACCACCCGGCCATCGCGGTAGCGCCTCACTTCAGCGGTCCCCAGCCGCTGCTTACCTCGACCCCACGCGAACTTCCAGCCCGCCTCGATCAGGCCGTGCTGACGCATGAGCGATTCCGCGAGTTGTCGTGCCGCGACAAAATCCATGGCATTACATTACCGATGGCGTACCGTCGAATGGGGGCGCCACATTGGCGTCCACACGGAGCTTGATGCGAAGCACCCGGCCCTTGCCGAACGCGTCAAGCAGCTCCTTCTGCAACCCGTGGCGCAGCAACATGTCCAACTCATACAGCTTGGAGTGGTCACCGACCGCAACGCACAGCGTCCCACGCCGCAACGACTCAAGCCGCGTGTGCTCCAGAAGCGCTGACGGAACGAGCGAACGCCACGGCTCGATCAACGCTTCAAGCTGCTTGAAAGGCCCCGCTACATCACGTGAAAACCGCTTCACCAGAAACCCCAACGACAAGTCCCGTTCCGGCCGGACACGAAACCCGCGCAGCCGCTCCAGCCGGTGCTGCTGCAGCTTCGGGTCGTTTTGCGGGTCGATCGGCACCCCAACAGCGTAGCGAGGACGCGCGCCACACACGCAACGGATCCCTTCGCGGCTTCGAACACGACGGGCCTCACGGCGACCGTCGTCGGTGTTTTCTGCGTGCGTGTTGCGCGTGCTCAAAACGTGGTCATCGCAAACGCGGCAGTCGGCTGGTCAGCGGCGGGATTGACGCGTGAGCATTGGGAAGAACATTAGGGCGACGATGGCTGTCCCGGGCTCAGGGACCCAGGCGTTGTGGAACGCCAGGCCGAAGTTTTGCCCGAGGGTGTGGTAGTACGATAGCGGGCGTTCGAAGCCGAACTGGGTCTCGAACGTGATGTCCACTTCGGCGGCGAGGAAGGCCTCGGCGAAGTTGGCGCTGGTCCAGTTGGTGCTGGTGGAGTCGATGTCGAGGACATTGGGTTGGAGGGCTTTGAGTGCGAGCCAGAAGTCGGCGTTGTTGTCGCCTTGCTCGTATTCGATGAAGGCGAAGTCGTCGCCGGGGAAGGAGGGGATGGTGGAGTGGAAGTCGATGAAGGCGTCGATCTTGCCAGTAGCGGCGCGGGTGGCGGCGGTGTCGGCGATCATGGCCTCGCCGTTTTCGCGGATGTCGAGCTGGTTTTGCCAGAGCGAGGGGTTCCAGAAGCCGTTGGGGTCCCGGTTGGGGTTGTTGATGGTGGCGCGGGAGTTGCCTGCGAATCGGCCGTCGGGGTTCATGGTGGGGTAGGCGTAAAACTCGGCGATGTCGCGGAGCTTTGCGGCGCGTGGGTCGTCGCTGATGAGCCAGTCGATGAGGCCCTGGTAGGTGTGCGTGCCGAGTGTTTCGCCGGCGTGCATACCGGTGGTGACGACGACAG
This sequence comes from Phycisphaera sp., assembly GCA_036746415.1. GTDB lineage: Bacteria > Planctomycetota > Phycisphaerae > Phycisphaerales > Phycisphaeraceae > DAIOEG01. The sequence goes on from DAIOEG010000056.1 coordinate 2,833, forward strand.
AGCGTTTGAGGTTGCCGGGGGCGTCGGTGGCTGTGTTGGTGATGCGGTAGGCGTAGATGTCTTTGGGTGTGACGGTTCGGCCCAGGTCGTCGGTGCCGCCGGGCGACCGGCCGATGACGCCGTTGGCGTCGCCTGAGAGCGTTGGAGTGGCGAATGGCGAAGCGATGACGCGTTGCGTGTGAGCGACGGAATCTCCGTAGGAATAGGCGGGGGCGTAGGCGATCTGGACGGTGTTGCTGGTGAAGCCGGCGTTGTTGAAGAAGGAGTAGGTCCCGCCGGAGCGGGTGTTGTTATCGAAGAAGTTCCAGGTGCTGCCGTCGTAGGAGTACACCATGGGGTGGCCGTTCAGGGCGGAGCCGCCGCCTGCGAAGTTGTCGGAGATGCGGAAGGTGGGCCGGGTGTTCTGGACGCCGTTGGCGTTGAAGTTGAGCCAGCGCCAGCGTCCGCCGCCGTAGAAGTTGTCACGGCCGACGAGGTTGATGTTCGGGGCGAGGCCCGTGCCCACGGTGTAGCTCTTCAGCGAGCCGTGATCGAAATCCGCATCGAGGGTGATCGCGGCGCGGGCGCCATCCGCAACCACACACGACAGCACCAAAGCCAACGCGACCAGGGCACGAGTCAACTCCGACGGCTTCACACACAAGGTCCGCATTGGTGTCCTCCAACACAGATCGTAACGCCGATTGCGTGTGGGCCCAAGAACAAACTCCGGTGCTGCGTCGCTGGGCCTGAACATCACATGTGTAGCGCACGCGAATCGACCGCCAGCGCGGCTTCCTTGACCGCTTCAGACAAGGTCGGGTGCGCGTGGCAGGAGCGGGCGATGTCTTCGCTGCTGGCGCCGAAAGTCATGGCGACCGCGCACTCGGCGATGACGTCCCCCGCCGCTCGGCCGATGATGTGCACGCCCAAGACGCGGTCGGTCACGGCGTCGGCCAGCACCTTGACCCAGCCGGTCTGCTGGGCGATGGCCTTGGCTCGGCCGTTGGCGAGGAAGGGGAACTTGCCTTTACGGTAGGCGATACCGGCTTCTTTTAGCTCTTCTTCGGTCCGGCCGACGCCGGCGACTTCGGGGTCGGTGTAGACGATCGCGGGCATCGTGTGGTAGTCCAGGTGCGGGTGCTGGCCGGCGATGAGTTCGGCGACGGCGACGCCTTCTTCCTCGGCCTTGTGGGCGAGCATGGCACCGGCGATCACGTCGCCAATCGCATAGATGTTCACGCCCGCCGCCGTGTCGCTGCCGGTGGTATGGAAGCCCGGGCCGGTCTTGATCCGGCCGCGCTCGTCGAGCGTGACGCCGGCGACCTGCGCGTTCAGGCCATCGGTGTTGGGCGATCGGCCCACGGCCATCAGCACGCGGTCGGCGTCGATGGGCGAAGCGCCCTCGATCTCGACGCGCACGCCGGCCTTGGTCTGCGTCACGCCCGTCACACGCGACTTCAGCTGGAACGTGACGCCCTGCTTGCGGAACACCTTCTCGGCTTCGTCCGCCAGCTCGCGGTCCATGCCGGGCAACACGCGGTCGAGGTATTCAAGGACCGTCACTTGGCTGCCCAGGCGTCGCCACACGCTGCCCAGCTCCAGGCCGATGACGCCCGCGCCGATGACCACCAGCTTACCGGGCACCTTGTCGTACAAGAGCGAGTCGGTCGAGCTGTCCACGTTGGGCTGGCCCAGCTCGATGCCGCGCAGGGTGGCGGGCCGGCTGCCGGTGGCGATGACGATGTGTTTGGCGGCGATGGTGACGGGCTCGGACGCGGCGGCGACGGTGACGGTCTTGTCGGCGTTGAACGAGGCGTTGCCGGTGTAGACGGTGACCTTGTTCTTTTTCATGAGCGCCGCAACGCCGCCGGTGAGCTGCTTGACAACCTCGTCCTTGCGCGCGTGCATCGCCGCAAGGTCGAGCTTGACATCACCGACGCGGATGCCGTGGCCCGACATCTCGTGCTTGGCCGACTCGTACAGGTGCGACGACTCGAGCAGCGCTTTGGATGGGATGCATCCGATGCGCAGGCACGTGCCGCCCAACGCCTTTTCCTTCTCAACGATGGCGACCTTGAAGCCCAGCTGCGCTGCGCGGATGGCGCAGACGTAGCCCGCGGGTCCGGCACCGATCACCAACACATCATGGGTCTGCTTGCTCATCATGGGAGTGTATTCGTTTTCATTTGTGAAGCGGGACACAGCCCGCGTGAAGACCCGTCAACACCTGCTTCGCATGGGCTTCACCGGGCCTTGACCACGTCGAACGCTTCCAACGCGCGGTGCCGCGCCTCGGCGTGATCTACGATGGGCAAGGGGTATCGGCCTTCGATCGTCTCGCCGGCGTACTTGACTTCCACGCCGGCGTGGCTGAGCACCACGTCGGCGTCGCGCAGCGTGTCTGGCTTCGCGTCCCAGGGATGATGCACGACTCGATCGGGCAGGCCCGACAACTCGGGCACGTACTTGCGGACGTAACGGCCGTCGCCGTCGAACTTCTCGCCCTGTGTGATCGGGTTGAACACACGGAAGTACGGCGCCGCATCCGCGCCGCAACCGCCGGCCCACTGCCAGCCCAGCGTGTTGCTCGCCAGGTCCGCGTCGACCAGCGTGTCCCAGAACCACCGCGCCCCGTGCTCCCAGCTGATCAGCAGGTCCTTCACGAGAAACGACGCGACGATCATGCGCACGCGGTTGTGCATCCAGCCGTCACGCCAGAGCTGCCGCAGGCCCGCATCGATGATCGGATAACCGGTGCGGCCGGTCATCCACCGTTGAAACGCGCGCTTCGCATCGCCGCCAGCCGGGTCGTCCCAGGGGAAGTCGGCGTATCGAGGTTGCAGCGGCTGCATGGGAGTGTGCGGGAAGTGGAAGAGCACGTGGTAACCAAACTCGCGCCAGCCGATCTCACGCAGGAAGCCCATGCACTGGGCCCGGTGCTCGGTGGTCATCGGCTGCGATCGATCGGTCATCACTCGGCGGACCGCGTGCCAGACTTGACGAGGCGACAGCTCGCCGTGTGCCAGCCGGGGCGAGAGCATCGATGTCCCGTCGATCGCCGGCGTGTCACGCGAGTCCTTGTAGGAACGCACCGCAAGATTTAGAAAGTCCTTTAACCGTTCTTGCGCTGCGGGCTCACCCGGCGTCCACGCGGCCTGCAGCGTCTCCTGCCAGTCGAGCTTGGGCAGCAGGCCGAGCGACTCCAGCGGATCGCCTTGAGGCATCGTTGCCGGTGGCTTGATGCGTGTCGGTGGTGGCAACGGCTCGTCGGGCTCGCCCATCGCTTGTGTCGCGTTCCAAAACGGCGTAAAAACCTTGTAAGGCCCGCCGGTCTTGGTCCTGATGTCCCAGGGCTCGTGCAGCAGCGACGCCTTGAAACTCACCGCCTCGATGCGCATGTCGTTCTTCAGCCAGTCCTTCACGACCGTGTCACGCTTCACGGCCGAGGGCTCATAACGACGGTTCCAATAGACCGCGTCTGCCCCGCTCTCATCGATCAACTGCGCTAACGCCGCCACCGTTGGCCCGCGCAACACCACGAGCTTTGAATCCAGCGCGCCAAGCGCACGATCCAGCGATGCCAGCGCATGATGGATCCACCAACGCGACGCCGCGCCCGGCGGCCAGTCGCCCTCTTCTTGGGGTGCCCAGATGTACACAGGCAGCACCGCCCCGGCGCGATCGCATGCTGCGTGCAACGCGGGGTTGTCAGCGAGTCGAAGATCGCGTCGGAACCAGACAATCGTGGTGGGCTTGTTCATCGTGTGTTCTTCAAGAGTTAAGGGCTGTTCATCGCCATGACACCAAGTGGACCAAGCAACGCCACGTGCATCAATGGTTGCGTCATGTCGACTCCAGACAAGTCAACCAAGATGGACAGACCGTGCGAATGGCGTGGTTCAATGCAGATGGCTGGCCACGGCGTCTCAACTCGAAACTCTCATACCGACGGCTCCGTTCGCCACTGTCTTGACGGTTCATTCAGCATGCCACGCCTCACGCTTCCCGGCCCTTGACACACTTGGCCTCTTGGCGAGTCAATCCTTCTTCAATCAGCTGGCTTTACACATCCAAACGCCGGCCCAGAACAACGCGCAGCGCCTGCTCAAGGTCGGGCTCACGGAACGCGTAGCCCGCATCGATCAGCCGACCGGGAAGCACGCGCTGCGAGTTCAGCAGCGCTTCTATACCCATCTGGCCAAACGCGGTGTGCACCGCAACACGCGGCACCGGGAACACCGCTGGCCGACCGAGCACCCTGCCCAGGACGCTGGTGAATTGTGCGTTGGTCGCGGGGTTGGGTGCACACGCGTTGACGGGCCCGACGAGTCGGTCGTCGAGGATGCAGCGGTAGACGATGCCGACCATGTCGTTCATCGAGACCCACGGCCACCAGTGGCGACCGCCCGCGAGCTTGCCACCCAGGCCGAGCTTGAACACGGGCAGCATCTTCTGCAACGCCCCGCCGCGCGGGCTGAGCACGATGCCGATGCGCAAGTTGACCACACGGATGCCCGCTGCGACGGCGGGCAATGTCGCGGCCTCCCACTCACGGCTGACATCCGCAAGAAAGCCCGTGCCCGCCGGCGAGCTCTCGGTCAGCACCTCATCGCCTCGCGTGCCGTAGAAGCCCACCGCTGACGCGGCGATGAGCACCGCCGGCTTGCGCGGCATGCGCGCGAGCGCTTCGCACAGGTTGCGTGTGCCTTCGACACGGCTGTCGCGGATGCGCTGCTTGACGTTGCTGCTCCAGCGCTGCGCGATCGGCTCGCCGGCGAGGTGGACAACGGCGTCTGCGCCGACAAGGCCGTGCATCTCCCAGCCGTGGCCCGACTCGGCCCGTCGGATGCGTCGGACGCTGTGGCCGCCCGTGGTGAGCATGGGCGAGAGTGAAGAGCCGATGAACCCGGTCTGCCCGGTGATGGCGACGGTGAGCGATCGACCCTTCGCGCGCTCGTGGTCGCGCAGGTCTTGCTCGAGCACCGCGTGTCGATACGCGAACATCTGTTCGAGTTGCTTGCGCACGAACAGGCCGTGCGCAGCCATGCCCAGCGGGCCCATGGGCATCTGATACGTCACGTGGTCGTGCATGATGGCCGAGCGGCCTTGTGTCTTGGGGTCGGGCTCGACGCGGTGTGTGTGTTCCCACTTGGCCATCGGGCCTTCGAGCTGCACATCGCGGAACTGCAAGCCGTCGAGGTAGTTTCGGTGCTCCGCGACCCACTTGCGTTTCCACGGCGCGTACACCTCGATCACGGCCTTCTGCCCGTCGCGCAGGCCCTCGAACTCGAGCAGCCTCACCTGTTCCCACGGCGGCGACAGCCGGGCGAACGCGCCTTCGCGCAGGTGCCAGTCGAACACCTCGCGTGTGGTCTGTGGCATGGGCGTCCGTCGTTCCAGCGTGTAGCCGCTCATCGGTGGATGATACGGGCGTGCCTTGGGGCGGGCCATCCGACACCGCGAGCCCATCCGCATCACGGCTTGACGGTGGTGGGCTCGATCGTCTCGGCGGCGGGTGTGTCGCGATCGATGGGCGTGGGAGTCTGCCGCAACAGCTCGCTGACCACGCGGCGCAGGCCGTTGAGCGTGGAGAGCTGCGCTATCGGCTCGCCCAGCGTGCCGGTGACGTGGATGCCGATGAGCTCGTCTTTGAATGCATCGATGAGTTGCGAGAGTGGCCCGAGGTTGGGCGCGGCCTGGTTGCGCGTGAACAGGGCGAGGTTGAGCGTGGTCTGCGGCATCTGCATCGCGCCAGTCCCGACAAATGACAGGCCCGGGCCCGAGAGACGCAGCTCTTCAAACCGCACGGATTGGCCCTCGATTGAAAACTTCGCCCGGCCGTTGTCCAGCGGCCGGGTCGTCGGCAGCGCGAAGTTCACGCTCCGCAGAACCGCCGACGCCAACGGCCGATCAAACAGACTCGCATCACGGAACGTCACCTCGCCCCGGCCCATCCGCGTGCCCACGTCCGCCGGGTCCGCCTCCAATGCCAGCGACGCAGAGACAAGCCCCGTCTGCGTGCTGCGGTCCGCCATACCCTCGCCCGTTGCAGGCCCCACCGGCTTGAGTTCTTGCTCCACCACTACACCCGGCTCAGCCCCCGCATCGATGATCGGCCCAAGCGCCGCCTCCTGCAGCACAAGGTCCAGCTTGAACCGCCCCGGCTGGCCCATCCGAACTCCGCCCACACCCGACAACGCCCCCCCGTACACGCGCCCTCGCAACGACCGCACCTCCAGCCAGTCACGCTGACCCGCGTTGTCCGACACGACCTCCAACCCATCCACCACCCGGCCCGACACACGCAGCGACGGCGACCGCAATTGCAACGTCAACGCAGGCAACGCCCCCGTCCCCTCGCTCCGTACGCCCACCGACAACTCGCCCGTGAGTTGTTCAATCGCAACGCCAGCCCGTGCCGACACGCCCGACAACTCCACCGCTGCGTCCAGCTCAAGCGGCTGCGCATCTGCGCCGTCCTGTGCAGCGCGTACCAGGAGCCGACCATCGGTCAGCGTGTATCGACCGGCTGCTTCGATCGCATCGAGCGCCGCGGTCGCTGCCGTGGGCAACAGCGCACGCGTCACGGGGCAACGCAACACGGACTCGGCGCGGAGCGTCAATGCCGTGTCGCTACTGCTGTCGGTGGCAAGCACACCATCGACCTCGGCCCAGCCGTCCGCCATGACGCCGCGCAGGGCCGAGAGCTTGAGGTGGTCCGCCCGCACCGACACCGAGCCGGTCATGTCGCGCAGGTCGAAGCGTTGCCCGTGGTGCGTCGCCGAGAGCCGCTTGGGCTCGACCGTGAGCGACACGCGCATCGGCGTGTGTTTCACGATTGATGAATCGTTCGCGTTTTCTTGCGGGGGCTGTTGTGACGCTGGCTCCACATCGCCGATCGCATCGAACCGCACGCCGACGCGTCCCCTCGGCTCGAACCGCTCGAAGAGCGCCGTCAGCCGCTCGCGCATCGGGCTCTCGACGGGGAACAGCCCAGCCCACGCGCGATCGATCTCCAGGTCGCTGCCCTGACCGGAGAGGTTGATCGACGTGTCCCCGGTTGCGCGGTCCATCCGCACCTCACCCGTCACGGACAATGTGCCCTCGCCACGACGGGCCGTCATGTTTTCAAGCCGCACCAGCCCCGGCTCGACCCACGCCGAACCCCCCATACCGTTCAACTCAAACGCCCCGTCAAACGGCCGTAAAACCCCGTCATTCAGCACCACCGCCAGCGTGTACCCCATCTTCCCCGGCATGCTTCCACGGCCGACCGTCGCCCGCCCCGTCATCCGCCCACGCAGCCCCAACATCTCCAGCCACCGCGCATCCCGCTCGGGCATCGCCGCCCGCAGCCACGCGTCCAGCGGCGCATCCACCGACTCGATCACCAGCATCGGCAGGACCCCGCCTTGCGCCTTGCGGTCCACCTTGCCCGTCAACACCCCACGCCCGCCGCTGGGCCCCACGAGCTGGACCTCCTCCATCGTCACCGCGTTTTCATTGATGACGACCCGCCCGCTCTCGCCGCG
>DAIOEG010000057.1:0-4748 GCA_036746415.1 Phycisphaera sp.
CGGCGTCACCGCGCTGGCCAAGCACGACCTCAAGCAGATCTTCGCCTACACCACCGTCTCGCAGCTGGGGCTGCTCATGACGATGTACGGCCTGGGCGGCCTCACCTACGACTACAAGGGCCAACTGCTGCCCGCCATCGACTTTGACATCACGCAGATCGCCAACCACGCGTTCTACAAAGCGCCACTCTTCATCTGTGCCGGTGCGATCGGCCACGTCGCCTCGCGCAACCTGCCCGAGCTTTTCGGCGCGTTCCGCAAGCACCCCGCCATCTGCGGCACCATGCTGCTCGCGGGTTATGCGCTTGCGGCGCTGCCGGGCTCGATCAGCTTCCAATCGAAGGAACTCTTTCTTTACGCCGTTGTCCACGCGGCCGAGCAATACCCCGCGCTGTGGATCGTGCTGATCGCGACACTCATCACCGCCGCGTGCAACGTCGCCATCTTCATCCGACTCGCCACCACACTGCTAGGCATCGAACGCTTCGGCCTGCGCAGCGAGAATCACCACGCGGACGACCATCACGACGACCACGTACACCACGGCGAAGAGCACGCACACGAGCACGGCCTGTGGGCCGCGATGATCTGGCTGCCCGCCGTGCCCATGGTGCTCATGCAGTTCCTCGGTGGGCTGGCAACACCCGTGTGGAGCGCCGCGTTCGGGCCGCTGGAAACCAATGTCCATTACCCGGGGTTTCACGGCGAGGTGCCGTGGTTCCCGCACCTTGGAGTGCCGCTGTTGTGCTCGGTCCTTGCCATCATGGCGGGTGTTGCGCTGGGCCTGAGCAAGGTGTTGCGCAGCGCCTCGTCGGACATCCACGACCGGTTGTACCCAACGTCGGAACGGCTGCTTGTGCAATCGGCGTTGATGCTGATGCGCGTGGTGCAGAGCGGGAGCTTCCGGGCGTATCTGACGACGGCGGTGGTCGTCATGGTCGGCCTGTTCGCGCTCGCGGCGCTGCCGGATGCGGGGATGTTCGATGCGTTGCCGGTCGTGTTTGCAGAGTTCTGGGAGCTCCCGATCGGCGTGCTGATTGGCGTGATTATCTGCGGGACGGCGCTTGCGTTGCCCTTGACGCATTCGCGTGTGGTGCGGGTGCTGATGCTCGGTGCGTGCGGCTTCTCGGTGGTAGCGATGTACGTTATCTATGAAGCGCCGGACCTGGTGCTGACGCAGTTGTTCTTCGAGATCATCTCGGTGCTGTTGTTTGTGCTGGTGCTGCGGATGCTGCCGGACGACGTGGGCAAGCGCAACCCCGGCAAACTCTGGCGGATCGTGGTGGCCAGCGGCATCGGCATCGCGTTCGGCTGGCTGACCTTGGTGTCGGTGACGGCCAACCCGGCACAGAAGCTCGGCGAGTTCTTCCTCCACCACAGCTACAGCGGGACCGACATCACCGACGGCCGGGGCGGCGGCGGGTACAACGCGGTGAACGTCATCCTTGTCGATTTCCGCGGCTTTGACACGCTGGGCGAGATCACCGTGCTGGGCCTGGCCGCGATGGGCGTGTGGTCGATGCTGCAGGGGCGCGGGCCGTCACGCTCGATGACCTCCATGATGTTCAAGACGGCGAGCCGGCTGATCCTGCCGTTGTCGCTTCTGTTCGCGGCGTTCATGGCGTTCAAGGGGCACAACGAGCCGGGCGGCGGGTTTATCGGGGGGTTGATCGCCGCGCTGTCGATCATGCTGTACGCCATGGCACACGGCCGCGATGCACTCATGAAGCTGGTACCCGTGCACCCGCGCATCATCATCACGGCCGGCCTACTCGTCGCGCTTGGGACGTGTGCCTACCCGCTGCTTGATGGGTACGGCTTCATGCGGTCGTATCAGTCCTACGTGCCGGTGCTGGGTGAGGAGTTGCACTACGTGTCGGCTGGTGTGTTTGACTTTGGCGTGATGCTTGTCGTGATCGGCGTGTCGATCGGGATGATCTCCCGGTTGTCCGAAGAACTGCCGGACCTTGAAACCGCGGAGGGTGCTGCAAGATGACGGCTGTGCTTGCGATCTGTGTGGCCGTGGTCTTCGCGGTCAGTGTGTACCTGATGCTCGGTCGGGAGCTCAAGGGCATCGCCATGGGCGTGTTCCTGCTGGGCCACGCGGCGAACCTCTCAATCATCGCGATGTCCGGCTCGCCGGTGCTTGCGCTCAGCGACCAGGGCGGGACCAAAGCCGCGCCGCTGGTCAAGACCAACCTCGCCTCGCCGGCGCTGGCAGACTATGTCGACCCGCTCCCGCAGGCGCTGATCCTCACGGCCATCGTCATCGGTTTTGCGGTGATGGGCTTCATGCTCACGCTCTTGGTCATCACCTCACGGTCGGCCCATACACTCGAACTCGACGACCTCGCGCAGGACCCAGCGCTACGACCCGCAACGCCCAGCGCGCTCGACGGCCCGACAACGCAAGGGGGTGTGTCTTGAACCCCAACTGGATCGTTCTGCTTATCGCTGTCCCCATGCTGGGCGGCGTGCTCACACTCGTGTTGGTCAGACACCTGCGTGCCTGCCGAGCGCTGGGGCTGATCACGCTCGTTGCGTTGCTCACACTGAACCTCGCATTCATCATCACAGCGCCCACCCACGGCAAGCACGGCATCTACGTCTCGCAGATGGGAGACTGGCTCGCGCCTTACGGCATCTCGTTGGTTTATGACCCGATGTCGGCGTTGCTCTTGCTGTCCACGTCGGTCGTCATGCTGGCCGGCTACATCTTCGCACGACACGGGATTGAGCCGGCACGTGAAAGACGCTACTTCCACCCCATGTTCCTGCTCATGACGATGGGCGTGAACCTCAGCTTCCTCACGGGTGATGTGTTCAACCTCTTCGTGGCGTTTGAAGTCATGCTGATGGCGTCCTACGGCTTGCTTGTCATCGGCAGCGACGCCGCGCAGGTCCGTCACGCCTACAAGTACATCCTGCTCAACCTGCTCGCGTCCACCACGTTCGTCATCGCCGCGGGGATGGCCTACGGCATGCTCGGCACGCTCAACATGGCGGATATGGCCCGCGTTGCGCAAGACCTCGTTGCAAGCGATGAGGGACTGCCCGCCGGCTACACGGCGCTGGGTGTGCTGTTCTTCATGGTGTACGCGATGAAGGCGGCGGTGTTCCCGCTCTGGGCGTGGCTGCCGGATACGTATCCGACGATGCCGGTGTCGATCCTCGCGGTGTTTGGCGGCGTGCTGACCAAGGTCGGTGTGTACGCAATCGCTCGGTTGTTCCCCACGGTGTTTGCCGTCGGCGAGTCGGCGGGCATGCTCATCGCCATCATGACGACGGTCGCGGTCATGACCATGATCATGGGTGGTGTCGGCGCGTTGGCGTATCGATCGCTGCGGCGCGTGCTGTGCATGCTGCTGATCAGCGGTGTGGGGTATGCGCTGCTGGGCGTGGCGGTGGGGACGCCGGGCTCGCTGGGTGGCAGCGCGTTCTATATGGCTCAATCGATGGTGACCGTGTGTGCGGGGTTCCTGCTCATCGGCCTCATCGAGCGCCACTGCGGCAGCGACGACATCGAGAAGCTCGGCGGGCTTTACGCACGTTTACCGTGGCTTACCGTCGCGTGGTTTGTCATGGGCCTGTCTCTGGCGGGTCTGCCGCCGCTGCCGGGGTTTCTCGGAAAGTTTGTGCTGATCCGCGAGGCGGTGTCGTCCGAGATGCCATGGACGGCGATCGCGGCGGTGCTGGCCGGCGGGGTGGGACTGCTCGCTGTATTGCGTGTCTTTGCAGCCGCGTACTGGCTACCAAGCGCGTCGCCGACCACGCGTGATATGCAAACGTTTTCTGTCGCGAGTGCATTCGATGCCGATGCGCTCAAGGGCATCGACCTGCTGGCGTCGCAGTCGGCGGGGCCCGCGTTCTCGATGCGTGTGGCGGCGATGGGGTTGACACTGGTGGTGCTCGCGATGGGCGTGGGCGCACAGTGGCTGCTGCCCGGAGCGATGCGCGGCGGTGAGGTCATCATCGACGGCAAGGACTACCACGACGCGGTGTACTCGGCCGTGCCGCCTGGTCCGACAACGACGAAGACCTCAGCACCCGCCACCACCCATGAGGCAAGCCACTGATGATCAACAGCTTCTTCCTCAACCTGTTCCTCGCGCTGGTGTACGTCGCGCTCTTGGGCAGTTTCACGGCACTCGACCTTGTCGTCGGGTTTGTCATCGGCATGGTGATCGTCTGGATCATCAACCATATGTTCGACGGCGAGCACTACGGGCACCGCGTCGGGTCGGTCTTGCGATTCACGTTGTATTTCATAGGGATCCTCGTGAAAGCCAACATCCAGGTCGCGCGGATCGTGCTCGCGCCGACGCTGGACATCTCGCCACGCGTGCTGCGATACCCCGTCGATGGCCTGAGTGAGACAGAGGTGACAACGCTGGCCAACGCGATCACGCTGACGCCCGGGACGTTGTCGGCGGACATCAGCGACGACAGCCGGGTGCTCTACATCCACTGCCTGCACGCCCCGGACCGCGACGCGGCGATTGTGGAACTCAACGAGCTGCGCGACCGGTTATTGCGGGAGGTGTTTGCCCATGAATGCTGAACTGTGGTGCATGAGCGTGCTCGCCGCGGCGAGCGGGTCGGAGGGTGACGCGGTGGCCGAGGCGGTGAGCGGGCCGGGCGCCGGCGAGCTGCACTGGTTGCTGTGGTGGGTTGTGATCGTGGGGCTGTATGTGGTGTTTGCGGGGATGCTGCTGTGCCTTTGGCGGCTGGTGCGCGGGCCGACGCTC
>DAIOEG010000057.1:4758-10324 GCA_036746415.1 Phycisphaera sp.
CCGTGTGCTGGCGGCGGACCTGTTCAGCTGGCACGTCATTGGGCTGGTGGTGCTGCTGACGATTTACCTTGGAAACCTTTTGTTCTTCGACGCGGTGCTGGGGATCGCGATTGTTGGGTTTGCGAGCACGGTGTTCTTTGCGCAGTACATCGGTGCCGCGGGCCGCAGCGAGACGTTGCCAACGGGTGATGTTGCGAAAGAAGGAGCGAAAGCGTCATGATCGCTTGGTTTGACATCGTGTCGGCGTTGTTTCTGGCGGGCGGGCTGTTCTTTCTCGTGCTTGGAGCGGTGGGCATCGTCCGGATGCCCGACACGTACCTTCGGCTGCACGCCGCGAGTAAGAGCTCGACGCTGGGCCTGATCGGTTTGCTGCTTGGCGCCGTGTTCCACCTCGGCACCGTTGACGTGACGGTCAAAGCGATCATCACGCTTATATTTGCTGCCGTGGCCACACCCATCGGCTCACACCTGCTGGCCAAGGCGGCGATGCGCGTGGGACCCGCGATGTGGGAGAAGACGTTGCGCGACGAACACGTCGAAGACCACGCACGCTCAGGACTCTGCCCGCCTCACGAAGAACCGTGAGGAATACACAACGAAAAGCGTCGTGAAGCATCTGCCCTTCTCACGTCCGAGAGCACCACGTGGATTCATCTCGGTGGTCAACATGGCAACGGCGAACGATTTCTCCACAGACCTGCGAGTGAACTCGCAGGCTGCTCTGAGACATGATGCGGCGCGTTGCGCGGGTCAGCGAATGACTCGCCGTTCGGCTCGGCTATCGTTCGTTGTTGTTGTATTGACGCCGGAAAGATTTGGGGTGTTGGTGGCGAGCCGTCGTCCACACGTCTGGTGTCACGTTGTGAGCGGAGTGCGATGAGAGGGCTTGTTGTACGGGAATGTTTGGTGGGTTCAGGGGTAGAGGGCACCGAAGATGTCGGGGGCTGAGGGGTCGGCGTTTCGGATTTCGTTGACGAACTGGAACGTGCCGTTGTACCGCTGGGTGAGTCGCCGGAGCAGGCCGGTGGGGTCTTCGTAGAAGAACTGGACTCCGTGGACCTTGATGCGTTTGCCGGTGAGTGCGTCGACGAAGTCCTCCAGGGGCATGTCGCCTCCGCCGGGGCCGGCCCGCTTGCCAAACGAATCGCCCGAGAGGAAGTACAGGTCGTCCACGGTGTACTGGACGGCCACGTCGAGGGCCTGTTTGGGGTCGGATCGGCCGCCGGGACGGATAGCGCCTTGGTCGATCCACTGGCGGGCGCGGGCCTTGTTTTCAAGGGTTGCAGGGCGGAGGCCGGCGGGCGGGAGTTCGACCGCGTCGCCTTGTCGGAAGAGCACGATTGTGAAGCTCTGCTGGGGGTCGAGGCGGTCGATGGCCCGGCGGAGATAGTCCTGCAGCTGGGGCAGGGAGTCGATCATCGTGCCGGAGCTATCGACGAGAAAGGCGACGTTTCGGTTGGCCTGGGTGACGGCGGTGATGGCGGGGGCAGGTGCCGCTAGTGCGGCGTTGGCAACGGGGGCAGCCGTGTTTGATGGGGCGGAGCCGGGGAGTTCGACGATGGCGGCGGTATTGGCGTCGGCGAGGGAGCCGTCGCGGGGGTTTCGGAACATGGTGTCGTCGAGGCCCGACCACGCGGGGGAGCGACGGTTGGCGTCGGTAACGCGGGTCGTCTGGTCGAGGCCTTCGGGGTTGGCCGGGCTGGTGTTTGCGGTAGTGTCGGCTTGTGCGGCGTTTTCAGGTGTTTTGAGGACGTCCCGGAGGTCGTTCAGGGAAGCGACGCGGGGTGCCTGCGTGAGCGGGCCGTCGCTGTCGGTGGGTTCACCGCCAAGGTCGCCGTTGACGATTCGGGGCGTGGTCGGCCGGGGCCGGGGGGTCGGGACGGGGCTTGCAGCGACATCGGTCCCGTCGTCGAGCAGTGCATTGGCGGACTCCGAGGCGGAGTTGGCCGGTACGGCGGTGTTGACAGGAGCGGGAGTGCCGGGGGTGATCCGTGCGGTTTGGGGAGCGGGGGGCTGGTAGGCCGGTTGCTCGGTGCTTGGGTTGGTGGGCCGGATGATGCTGTCGGCCCTACGGGCGACATCGGCGGTGGTTGGGCCGGTTTGTGTGCCGGGGTTTGGGTCGGATTGAGCCACAAACGGCCGCTGCGGAAGTGTCTGGGGGCTAGGGACAACGGGCCCGGTGACGGCATCGGGGGTGACGCCGGACTGCACACCGCTCAGCAATTGCCGCGGGTTGAGTACATCGGTCTGCACGAGTGCAAACAGGCCTGCTCCGAGGATCGCACACACGCCCACACCCGCCGCCGCCAACACCGGCCAGCGCTTGCCACGCCGATTCGGCGACAGCCGGTCTTCTCGTTCCGGCAACGCTCGGGCCGCTGCACCACGCTCCGCAGGTGGCTCCAATAGCGACCGACGCGCCATTTGTTCGGACGACTCATCGGATGCGCGGGCACCCGAAGTACCGGCTGGGGCAGACCGCCCACGCTGCGAAGCCGGCGGAACGGTCACCGGGGGCTTGGCACGCTGCGCAGACGCGGCCAGGGCATCGGCCAACGCTTCGTCAGTGGCTTCCTGTTCCTCGTCAAAAGCAATGCCATCGGCTGAGTCCATCTTCGCCAGCGCCTCGGCCAGCTCAGACGCTGGCTCGACATCCAGGACCGACTCACCCGCATCGTCCATCGGGACGGCTGGCTGGTGCGGCGCGGCTTGATCCAGTCGTAAACCGACGATCGGCGGGCCGTCCCGGTCGTCGTCGAGACGCTCGGGCAACAGGCCGTTGTCCATCGGCGGCATGAGCGGAGCAACAGGCCCCTGCGTCGCGGGGCGAACGGTCGGCCTGCTCACCTGCTGCGAGGCCGACTTGGGCTTGGGCCGGAGCTTGGGGTCGTCTTCGATGCGGACCAGGTCGTCGTGCGGTGTGGCGGGCGTGTTCGTCGCGGGTCTGCTGGGCCGGTCTCGTGGCACTTGATGCTGGATCAGGTCGCCCGCCCCTGTCCCTGCTCCCGTGCCAGATGTGAAGTCAGCAAGCACGTCGTAGGCCGTGCCCATCGCCGTGGCGCCTGGGTCAAAATCGTGGTCACCCAGCACCGGACGAAGGTCGGTGATGCCTTCGACGATAAACTGCGTCCGCCCGGTGCGGATACGGTCGCCGACCTCGAGCTCGGCGATGCCCGTGACCCGCTGTCCATTGACGAACGTGCCGTTGGTCGAGCCCAGGTCCCGGACCAGCCACACGCCGCTCTCCAGAACGATCTCCGCGTGCCGACGCGACAGCTTCGCGTCGTTGTGCTCCACGCCCAGGGCGTATCGGCCAATCAGTGCGGGCTGCTCGCCGGACACGTTGAACCGCACCTCCGGACCGTCATCATGCACCAGGATCAAGCTGATCAAAACAAATCTCCCTCGTGACACCCTAAAACAACGACGCTACGCCGCTCACGGACGACACGTTCCAGCATGTCCATATTACCACGCCAAGTCACCCCCGCCCGCTTGCGTAACACCTTTTCCGACACGCACACGCCCAAGCCCGCACACCCCCACCCCGCCCCCCAGATTCACACGCCCGGGCCCCAGAGTTCTCAGAACCCCGCACCCACACACCTCAAACCGCGACTTGTCCGCCCACCCAACATCGACTAATCTTCCGGACTCGGACGATCTCGTCGTCTAGCCAGGTCTAGGACATCAGGTTTTCATCCTGAGAACACGGGTTCAAATCCCGTCGAGATCACTTCCAAAACCGCCGAACAATCGGCGGTTTTTTCGTGCCCTTTATTGCCAGGTGAGGCAATCAGTGGCACTCTTCAAGCCGTGGCGTGTGGAAGCGGCCTCGCTCCACCGTCCAACAATCGTCAGACGCCACCAAGCCCAGGCTCGACTTCCTACGCTGCACATCCATCCCCCGGCTCAACGGCCTCAAACTCGCAGCTGTACGCTGGCATGATCGCGAATTGCTTGTAGCCCCCTCCATCGCCAAATTTCAAAACCTCTGAATCAACCGCCAGGTTCATCCATCAAAGTGCAAACTCATCCCGTTGATTCATGCAACGCCACGACTTGATCCAAACAAGATTCAGCACGATCTCGACGCCGCAAGCAAGATCACTGGGAACTGCACCACCCAACATCCATCACTGTCTGCGATGCTTCCTCTGCGCCTTGGCGACTGATCGTGAAGCTCTCAGAGTTTGTCACCCAACCTATCAGTCATAGAGGCACGTAGCCCCACCACAACGCCCGGCAAGTCCGTGCTGACGCTCATCAACAACACCCATTGCCGAGTCGTCAGGCCCCCTGGCGAAGCCCTCACAAGCGCCCCATGCGTTAAGAGTTGGGTGGGGATGCTCTAAGAGCTTTTCATTCCCGTGTTGGGCGTGTAGTCCGAGTCATCAACTCCTTGTGATGAGGACGACTTCGGGCACGGTGCCGGGACCCGTGAGCAACAGCTCATCATCAACAGCTTCGAGCGTGGGGTGGGCGCTTTCGCCCCACGCATCCGGTTTGCGCAGTACAAACCCTCTGTCTCGCCGGTAGCTCCCGCACTCGGCATACGATCCGTCACTGGTATCGATCCCCCACACGGAGACCCCGCGATGCTCCAGCGACTTGTTCTGTCATTGACCGCTTGTGTGATGCTGATGGCTGTGCCTGCCCCCAGAGCGATCGCGGTGGACGAAGCAACGCGTGAGCGGGGCGAAACCGTTTACCAGCGTGGCGTTGCGTTTTTACAAACCACGCAGCAGCCCGACGGCGCATGGTCGCCCGAGCCGGGGCCGGCGATCACGGCATTGATCCTCACCGCCCTGCTCGACGCGCCGCAGCGTGACCTCTCCGACCCCGCGACCGCCAACGCGCTGCGCTTCATCCTTAACTCGGTTCAAGCCGACGGCTCGATCCGCAACGGGCCCGACGGCATGCTGCCCAACTACAACACGGCCATCGCGCTCTCGGCCCTGTCGCGTCTCAAAGGTGACCCCGGTATCAACAAGGTCATTGCCGATGCCCAGCGGTTCCTCACGGGGCTGCAATGGCAGCCAGGCATGACCGACGACCAGGGCGACCCCATCACCCTGGACCACCCCTTCTACGGCGGGGCGGGCTACGGCAACACCGGCCGGCCCGATGTCTCCAACGTCACGTTCATGCTCCAGGCGCTACACGACTCAGGGCTGGACACGTCGGACCCGACGTATCAGCGCGCAGTGACGTTCATCCACCGCTGCCAGGGCATCGCGTCGAACACGTACTTCCCCGAGGGCACGATCGTGCAGGACGGGGCCGTCATCTATGCAACGGCGATCAGCGGCGAGCACAAACACATCCCCGTGTCCTACGCCGACCCCGAGAAGGTCGATGAAGCGCGGCTCGGCCGAGCGGTCTCGGGTCTGCGTGGCTACGGCTCGATGACCTACGCCGCGTTCAAGTCCTACCTTTACGCCGACCTGCAACCCTCCGACCCAAGGGTCGCCAAGGCGTTGCAATGGATCCAACAGAACTACACCCTCGACCAGAACCCCGGCATGTCCGCTGCGATCAAGGTCCACGGCCAGTACTACTACTA
>DAIOEG010000058.1:0-10281 GCA_036746415.1 Phycisphaera sp.
GAGGGCTTCGCAGCAGTCTTCGATGAGGGGCAGCTCGTATTTTTGCGCGAGCTTCTCGAGGGCGAGCATGTGGGTCGTGTTGCCGAACACTTCGACGGCGAGGATGGCGCGGGTCTTGGGGGTGATGGCCTGCTCGGCCTTGTCGGGGTCGAGGTTGAGGGAGCGTGGGCAGATGTCGGCGAAGACGGGCTTGGCCCCGACCATGAGGATGCTGTTGGCCGAGGCGATGAAGGAGAAGGGCGTGGTGACGACCTCGTCGCCGGGCTTGATGCCCAGGGCGAGCAAGACCATGTGCAGGCCTGCGGTGCCCGAGGAGCAGGCGATGCCGTGGCGTCGGTTGGTCCGGCGGGCGACGCGCTGCTCGAAGGTGGTCTGGTGCGGGCCGATGGAGAGTCGGCCGGACTGGAGGACCTCGACGACGGCGTCGATCTCGTGCTGTGTGATGTCGGGTTTGGAAAGAGGGATGTCGCTCATCGGCGGGGAAGCTCCGACTGGCCTTGGGAAAGGCGAGTCGCGGATGTTACAGCGCCGGGGGGGCGGGGGCTTGCCGCGGAGTCAGCGTTGGTGGCCGGGGACGGCGGAGGGGAAGTGGTCCTGGCAGTAGCACTGCGTGCCTTGCGGTGTGGGGAAGTAGCGGAACTCGAGACGCGGGTGCGACCGCTCTGTCCGGCCACAGACGACGCAGCGGTGCATGGGTTCTTCGGCGAGGCGGGCCTGTTCGGATCGTCGGGCGAGGCCGCGTTGCTTGTGGCGGAGCCGGCTCACGATGTCGGGGCCGAAGAACAGCAGGAAGTTGGCGATCGATGCGAGGGCCATGGCCGAGTCGATCCACTGGCGACTGGCGATGCCTTGGAGGAACGCGAGGAGGATGAGTCCGCCGGCGAGCATGCCCAGGTACTTGATCTTCACGGGGATGATGAAGAACAGCATGATGGTGAAGTCGGGGTAGAGGTAGGCGAAGGCGAGGAAAACGGAGGTGAGCACGCCGATGTTGGTGGCTGCGCTGCCGGGTTGCACAAACGCGCCGGCGATCGCGAGGACAAAGCCGGTGAGCAGGTAGACGTTGTATCGAAACGCGCCCCACTCGCCCTCGAGCGCCTCGCCCATGAGCCAGAACAGGTAGAGCGCGAAGAACAGGAACAGCGGGTTCATCACCTTGGGGATGATGGCGAAGGTGATGATGCGCCAGACCTCGCCGGCGAGCACCTTGTCGGCCACGAACGGGAGCAGCGTGGCGAGGTTCGGCTGGCTGAGCATGATGAGCCAGGTCGCGGCTTGGCCGATGCAGAGGATGGCCGTCACGTGGGGCACGGCCAGGAAGCCGAGCTTCTTTTCGAGGCGACGCAGCATGCGGTGGACGATAGCAAGGACGTGTCAGGGCGTCGGCGGAAGATTGCTCAAGTCTGCCAGGTCCTTGCCACGCCCCGATGCGAGCTTGTTGGAACGCAGGTCAGCAAGACCGATCATCGGGACACGGACACCGTCAGCATCGATGTACACACGACGGGGGTAACAGTCCGCGAAGACCACGCCACTGATGTCACAGATCACTTCGATCCGGTGTGGCGGGAAGCCCATACGCAAGACTTGGCGGCGGTCCAGCAGCAACGAGGGTGTGAGTTTCGGGTCGTCAAATCCAAACGCGCGGACAACTTCAATGACGCGGTCCACGTTGTCGGGCTCCACCGCGATCCAGATATCGATATCACCGGTCGGACGCGGGAAGCCCATCAATCCCACCGCGTATCCCCCGATCAGGAGGAACTTGACTTCGTAGTCCGTCAACAGCTTCAAAAAATCTTTGAAGTCTTTCGGTATCCGGATCGTAGCCATATGCCACCTGCCTTAGAAACTCGATCGCTGTCAGGCGTTCATCCACCGTCGCTCGCCACCAGAACTGCTGCTCATCATCCTCGTCGCCGAAGGTCCCGGCAGAGAACGCTGAGCGGTCCATTCGCATCTCGTCGAAGAGGCTGGCCATGACGATATTTTAGATTATTTATGCCCTTTCGGCCCGCCGCCTTTGAAGTATTTGTCGCGGAGGGCTTGTTCGAGGTCGATGTTGTTGATGTTGGCGAGGGTGCAGAGCCAGGCGATGACGTCGGCGAACTCGCCGGCGGGGTCGCTGTCGCCGGAGGTGTTGCCGCCCTCGCCCTTGCTTTTGTGGAGTGCGGTGGCGAGCTCGCCGACTTCTTCGATGAGCCACATGAAGGTGCCTGCGGTGCCGCGTGCGGAGTCGGTGGCGTGGTATTTGTCGTGGATGTGTTGCTGGAAGTCGCGGATCGTGAGGGGGCCGTCGGGGAGGTTGTTGTGCATGGTGCGTTCACCGATCTGAAAGCGTGAGTCAACGTGTCGAACCGGTCCGCATCATCGGTTGACGGTCACATCGTACCCCATGCCGGTCAGTGTCTCGCGCAGCGCATCGGCGTTGAGGTCGGCCCCGTGCACCCGTGCCAGCCCGGTCTTGAGATCAACGCTGACACCGCTCACGCGGGGCGACTCCTGCAGCGCGCGGGTGACAGCGTTGACGCAGTGGCTGCACGACATGCCGGTGATTGTGAGGGTGAGGTTGTCATCGTGTTGTTGCATGGGGGTGTCGCCTGTGTGTGTATCGGTGGTGGTGTTGGCAGCAGGAGCGGGTCGGTATCGCGTCCACATGGCGGCGCTGACGAGCAGCACCAGCGCGAGTGCCCATGCGTGGTCGAGCCAGGTGAGGCCGTGCATGTGGAGATGCGTGTCAAACGTGGGCATGGCCCAGCCGAGCCACGGCTGGAGCGCATCAAACGCCAGCCCCGCGCCGATGGATGTGAGGAGCACGCTGGTGAGGTACACGGCCGTGGTGCGTGTGCCAAGGACGCGGTAGACAACACTGAGCGTCGCAGCGCTGGTGGCGGGCGCAGCGACCATAAAGGCCAATGCCGCGCCCGGCGAGGCGCCCACGTGCATCAGCCCAAGGGCGATGGGGATCGCGCCGGTGGAGCAGACATACAACGGCACGCCGATCAGCACGGCGGCGAGCATCGCGAGGAACCCGCCGCCCAGATACGCCGTGACCGCATCAGCGGGGACCAGTGCCGTGAGCACCGCGGCGATGACAAGCCCGACGACCAGCGCCCAGGCGATGTCGGCCGGCAACGTGATCAACCCGTAACGCAGCGCGGACGCCAGCCGTCGCAACACGCCCGGCGACGTGCCGCTGGTTGTCGTCGGTGTTTGTGAGTCGCAGCACGCGCCGCCCGCCGAGCAACTTGCGTCGCTCGGCGTGTTTTGCATCGTAGTCAACGGGACGGTCTTGGGTGCAAGCGCGGTTGGTTCGTGTTGCGAGATGCGGTCCACGACGATGCCGGCGAGGAAGCCGTTGAGCAGCGCGAGCACCGGCCGGACCACCGCGAACGCCGGCCCGAGCAGGCCATAGGTCGCCAAGATCGAGTCCACGCCGGTCTGCGGTGTGCTGAGCATGAACGCGGTGGTCGCGCCCTTGCTTGCGCCGTGGCGATACAGGCCGGTGCCCACGGGGATCACGCCGCAGGAACACAACGGCAGGGGCACGCCGAACGCCGCTGCTTTGAACACCGAGCCCATGCCACGCCTGCCCAAGTGTCGCTCGATCCACGTGGGCTTGAAGTACGTCGACAGCAGGCCCGCGACCACAAACCCCAGCAACAGATACGGGGCCATGTCCGCCAAGACCGCCCACAAGTTGATGGCCACGTCCAGCACAGTCTGCATCCTAAAAGTCTACGCGAGCGAACAGATGGATGAACGAGTTGATTATCATGCGACGATGAGCACTCGTGCTAAAAAAGCAAGACCATCCGCCACTCCAAAGACGACTCCAACGCTGCCCGCACTGAGTGAGAGCGAGGCCCGCGACCTGTGCGAGCTGACGGCGTTGCCCTCGGCGTCCGGTTGCGAGTCGGCGGTGGTCGGGTGGTTGCTCCGCTGGGCCGATGCTCGGCCGGGGTTGAAGGTGACGCGTGATCGATACGGGGCGGTGCTCATCCACGATGCCTCCGTCAAACCCAAAGACCTCCGCGTCATCATGACGGCCCATATGGACCACCCCGCGTTCGTCGTCGAGTCGATCGACGGGCAACACGTGGTTGCAGCGTTTCGAGGCGGGGTGCGCGATTCGTATTTCGTTGGATCGGCCGTGCGCGGCTGGCGCGTGTCGCAGGACGACGGCGCGGTGCGCGGGCCGCGCGGCGTTGTCACGCAGTATCGCGGGCCCAAAGACATCGGCGAAGAGCGCGACGATGCGCGGGTCACGCTCGACTTCGGCTCCGCGAAGTCGGCCGGCTGGCTCAAGCCCGGCGATGTCGTCACCTGGGACACCGGCAAGACCCGCATCAGCGGCAAGACAACCAAGTCTCACGGCAAGCTGCACACGCTGGCGTGCGACAATCTCGCGGGTGCCGCTGCTGCGCTTGCTGGCTGGGACCGCATGCGCAGCGCGTTGAAACACAAGGACCGACCCCACGTGAAGCACGTGGGCGTGCTGTTTAGCCGGGCCGAAGAAATCGGCTTTGTCGGAGCGATCGGCGCTTGCCAAAGCGGGCTGGTGCCCAAGAAGGCGGTGGTCGTGGTGCTCGAGAACAGCATGGCGCTGCCCGAGGCGCCCGTCGGCGGCGGGCCGATCGTCCGTGTAGGCGACCGCACGAGCGTCTTCGACCCCGGCACGACGTACGCCCTGTGCCAGCTCGCCGAGGAAGCCGCCATGGCCAACCCCGGCTGGGCGTGGCAACGCAAACTGATGACCGGCGGGACGTGCGAGGCCACCGCGTATCAGGCCCTGGGCTGGGCCGCTTGCTGCCTGTGCCTCCCGCTAGCGAACTACCACAACATGAACGTCGCCACCGGCAAGATCGCGGCCGAGTCCATCAACCTCAACGACTATGCCGGCTTGGTCGCGCTGCTCGCCCAGACCGACCGGCTCAGCGGCGATGAGCTCGGCGCGTCCGCCCTCCAAAAACGCCTCGAGAACCATTTCGAACGCAGGTCCCACCTCTTGAAATCACTCAAATAAAAACGCCCGGCGGCTCACGAAGAGCTCGCCGGACGCTTCCGGGGGTCAGAGGATCAGCAAATCGCTCGCAAGACGCATGAAATCTGAACAATCAGGCGATAAGTTCTATAACACTATCACATCGACAGCTGAAATCAAGGTGCCCGTCTTAGCCGGGCCGACCTATCGCGACGGTTGCAAACGAGGCCGACTTCATTGGAGTCGAAAGTCAGTCAAGACATCCGCCGTGGCGCAAACTCTGCGCGGCAGCACTCGATTCCCGCGCATTGCAATGCCTTTGACAGGGCTTCCTTGGTGCTTCAATCCATTCATGAGATTTTATTAAATACTATAAAAATCAATACTTAAAATCTATTTCTGGGCTGTCGCCCGCAAGGGTACGCCTGTTGCGGGTCAAGCGTACGAGCCCACCCGGGCAGCGCCCGCCGGCGGAGACGGCGGGGCACACGGGTCAGGAGCCACGCCTTGCAACGCCTCTCGCCCACTTTGTGGAACACTGCCCCGGCTTCCCCCCACGCCCCGGCCAGCACGCCGGACCTGATCGACGCATCCGCTGCACTGGCGGGCCTCCTAGCAGGGTCCGCGACGATCGACGACCTGGGTGCACACGTCCGCCGACTCGCGCACCTCGCGGCCGTGCAGCACCGGCTCGCACACGACCCGCGACGCCCACACGCCGCCACGGAGGCCCGGTCATGAACTACGGCCTGTACCTGTCCGCGTCCGGGGCGCTCACCCACAACTACCGCATGGACGTCTTCTCCAACAACCTGGCGAACGTCAACACCATCGGCTTCAAGGCCGACCTCGCCGCCGTCCAGTCCCGTGACCCCAAGTCACGCGAAGACGGCGTCACCCTCGACGCCTCCGACCAGCTCCTCGAGAAGCTCGGCGGGGGCGTCCTCGCCGCGCCGCAGCGCATCAGCTTCTCCGTCGGCTCCCCCGAACACACCGGCAGCAACACCGACGCTGCGCTTGGCGAACGCAACGCGTTCTTCGCCGTCGCCTACGACACCCCCGACGCCAACGGCGAGAACATCCGGCTCACCCGCGATGGCCGGTTCATGGCCAACCGCGACGGCCACCTCGTCACGCCCGACGGATACAAAGTCCTCGACGCCTCCAACCGGCCCATCAAGCTCACGCCCGGCACGCCCTTCGCCATCCGCCCTGATGGCTTCATCGAACAAAACAACGCCGTCGTCGCCCAACTCGGCATCACCCGCGTGAGCGACCTCTCCATGATGCGAAAGCAGGGCGGCAACCTCTTCGAGATCGCCGGACGAACGCGACGCGAGACCCTTGAAAACCCGACCCTCAAAGTCGGCCACGTCGAGGGCTCCGCCGTCGACCCCATCTCCGCACTCATGAGCGTCACCCGCGCCGCCAGCGCCGCGCAATCCAACGCCCGCATGATCACCTACCACGACACGTTGATGGACAAAGCCATCAACACCTTCGCAAGAGTCGGCTGAGGAAGCAACGTGAGTCGTGAGTCGGGCTTGGTCCCAAAAGTGGCCACGACTCCTCCAACTCACAACTCACAACTCACGACTCACTAAGCAACCACCATGGCCGTACTCGCACTCCACTCCGCGTCCACCGGGCTCAAAGCGCTCTCCACCGAGATCGACGTCATCGCCAACAACCTGGCCAACGTCAACACCGTTGGCTTCAAGCAGTCGCGCGTGAACTTTGAAGACCTGCTCTACCAACTCAAAAAACAGCCCGGCTCCGAAAACGAACTGGGCGACCCGACGCCCGCGGGGCTCCAGATCGGTCTGGGTGTCAATATCAGCAACACGCAGCTCAACTTCGAGCAAGGCGCCGCCAACGAGACCGGCCGACCCTACGACACCATGATCGAGGGCGACGGCTTCTTCCGCGTCCAACTCCCCGCCTCCCTGGGCGGTGGAGAGGGATACACCCGCGCAGGAAACTTCTTCCGAAACGCAAACGGAGACCTCGTCCTAGGCAACTCCAAGGGGTACCTCCTCGCCGACGGCATCAACATCCCCGAAGGAACACCCGAAGACGCCGTCAGCATCGGCCCGGGCGGCTCGGTCGAGATCACCAACGCCGACGGCACCACCACACAGGTCGGACAGATCACCCTCGCCACCTTCGTCAATAAAGCAGGACTGAGCAACGTCGGCGGGAACGTCTTCATCGCCACCGATGCCTCCGGCCCCGTCATCGAAGGCGACCCCGGCACCGCGACCTTCGGCACGCTCCTCCAGGGCCACCTCGAACAGGCCAACGTCGACCCCGTCCGCGAGCTCGTCTCACTCATCAAGTCACAGCGCGCCTTCGAGATGAACTCACAGACCATCCAAGCCGCCGACGAAGTCATGCAGGTCGTCGCCAATCTCCGACGCTGATCCCCTGACCCACTGAACAAGCACGACCATGCACAAGACATCACGTTCAACACGCACCGCACTTGCCGCCCTCGCCGCGCTCGTGCCCATGCTCGCATCCGCCGACGACATCCGGCTGCTCACGTCTGCACACGTCATCGGCCCGACCGTCGAGCTGCGCGAGATTGCCCTTTTGGAAGGCGAATACGCACAATCGCTCGCAGACACGGTCATCCGCCCGGCCCAGCAAGCCCCCCACGACCCCATCACGCTCGAACAAGTCCGCGACGCCCTCACGCAGCACGGCGTCAACTGGGCCAAGCTCTCGCTCAAGGGCTTCCCGCGATGCAACATCACCGTCGAACCGCCGCAACCGCAGACGCAACCACAAACACTCGCGCATCCACGACCCGTCACGCCAGAGGTGACCGTTTCGATCAGCGATGCCTCGCCGATCCTCACCGACCTGACAACGCCCATCACCGCGACCCAGCCGCTCACCGTGCGTGGCCTCGTGGCTGATGAGATCGCCCGGCTTACGGGCCTGCCCGACGATCAGCTCGTCGTCACCTTCCGAGCGCAGGATGAAGACCTGCTGAACCAAAGCACCATCGCCACCGCGTATACCGTGCAACCCACCGGCAACGCGCTGCTTGGCAACGTGCCGATCCGCATCGAACGCAGCAACCTCGCGGGCAAAGAGACGTTCACGGTCCTTGCCAAGGTGCAGCGCAAAGCCCGCGCGGTCGTTGCCACTCGGCCTCTCTCGCGTGGCCAGCGCATCGGCAGCGACGATGTCACTCTGCGTGATGTGCTGATCGACCGCGACGACCAGCCGTGGCTCGATCAGACCTCGGCCGTGCTCGGCGCAACCGCACGCAGCAACGTGTCCATCGGCCAAGTGGTATCCATCCAAGACCTCTCCACGCCGCCCATCGTGCAACGCGGCCAGCTCGTGACACTGCGCGTCCTCAGCGGCGCGGTCAGCGTCGAGGGCCAGGGCTTCGCCGAGCAGGCCGGCACGCTGGGCGACACCGTCCGCGTCCGCCGTGGCAACGACCGACAAGGCCCCGTGGTGCTTGGCACCGTCGTTGCTCCCGGCAGAGTGGACGTGCTTGTTCGACGCCCCGTCAGCGAGACCCAACAGTGAATCAGCGCAAGACCCGACAGTTCGTCCTCACCATCGTGCTCCCCTGCACCGCAGTTCTTGCGCTCCGCTCCGCATCCGTTGCCCAAGGCCTCTCCGAGCTCTACACGCAGGCGCAAGAGCAGCCGCTGCAGATCAATCGGCCTGACCCACTCGTCGCCTCGCCGGGGATGCAGACCGACCAGCGTCGCCTCTCGCCCACCGTCGCGATGTTCAGCCACACCGCCGTCCAACGCGCCGCGCCCCGCTCCTACACGATGCAGGACCTGGTCACCATCATCATCCGCGAAGACCTCTCCGCCGGCTTCGAAGCCGAGATCGAGGCAGAGAAATCCAGCGAGTGGAAGGGCGGGGTCCAAGACCTCCCCAGCTTGAACCTGGGCGACCTTCTTAATGCACAGATCAAGGGCAGTGATGTCACTCCCGACCTCAAGCTCGATGTCGACAGCGAACGCACGTTCGAGGGCGAAGGCAGCTACGAACGCCGAGAGACCATGGCCGCGCGACTCACGGCACGCATCATCGACGTCAAGCCCAACGGCACCATCGTCGTCGAGGCACGCAAGCACCTGCAGAGCGACGACGAGACCGTCACGCTCGTCGTCACAGGCACCTGCCGAGTGGACGACATCACCATCGACAACACCGTGCTCTCAAGCCAGCTCTACGACCTGCACGTCACCAAGCAACACACCGGCGAGCTGCGCAGGAGCACGAAAAAAGGCCCGCTCACCAAACTCATGGACACCATCTTCGCGTTCTGAATCAACGCGATGACTGATCCGCCGGGTCTGACAAGACCCAGCCACCGCGGCACGCAGGAGCACACCGCGAACACCCAGGGCAAGGACGCCGATGACCACTCAGACACAACCCATCTCACGATTCATCTGGCTGCTGACGGCGGTGCTCGTGCTCCTCTTCGTCGCCAACGGCAGAGCCGTCCAGATCCAGGACATCATCCGACTCAAAGGTTCAGAAGGCCTGCCCCTCATGGGCGTGGGCCTCGTCGTCGGGCTCGACGGCACGGGCGACAAAGAGTTCGGCCCGACGCATCGCGCGCTCATGGAGTGGCTGCTGCCAAGGCAGGACGACCGCACCGTCGTCGATGAGCTGGCCGATGTGAAATCTGTCGCGCTTGTGTCACTCAGCGCACGCATCCCCGAGCACGGCGCGATCGCCGGCGACCGCATCGATGTCTACCTCGAATCTATCGGCACCGCCAAGTCGCTCAAGGGCGGACGCCTCCTCGTCTCGCCACTCTCAGGCCCCATCCCCGAACCCAAAGACCCCGCCGCGCCCCGGCCCGCCGGCTCAGGTGTCTACGGCATGGCCTCTGGCGCGTTGGTCCAGGAAGACACCACCAACAACACCAGTGCCAAGATCGAGTCGGGCTTGCACCTCATCGAGAGCGTGTACCCCTCCATCATGGACCAGGCGGGCCGGCTGCAACTGGTCATCAACGATTCCAACGCCGGTTGGCCGGTTGCGAAAAACCTTGCCGCGCTGGTCAACGGCCTGTCGCCCCTGGGCGGCGATGGAGAGCTCGCCAAAGCCATCTCGCCCAAGCTCGTCGTCGTCCAAGTCCCCACCACCGAACAGCAAAACCCCGCCGGCTTCATCAGCCGGATCCTCGAGTCCTACATCCACACCTCGCAAGTCACGACCGGCGCAGCCGTCCGCATCAACCACCGCGCTCAAGTCATCACCATCGACGGCAGCGTCGAGATCACGCCCACCATCATCAC
>DAIOEG010000059.1:0-10261 GCA_036746415.1 Phycisphaera sp.
TGTCGATGTCGGCGAGAACATCGGCGCCAAGCTCCAGGCCGACCAGGCCGAGGCCGACAAGCGCCGCTTCCAAGCAGAGGCCGAGAAGCGTCGGGCGATGGCCGTTGCGCAAGAGCAAGAGAACCGCGCCGAAGAACAGAAGAACCGGGCGCTGGTCGTGCTGGCCGAGGCCGAGGTGCCACGCGCGATGGCCGAGGCGTTCCGCAAGGGCAACCTTGGCATCATGGACTACTACAAGATGAAGAATGTCATCGCCGACACCGACATGCGCAGCAGCATCGCGGGCGGCGACGGCTCGTCACAGGGCTGACAATGTTTTTGAACCGCGGAGGCGCGGAGGACGCGGAGCAGCACGTCCTTTGTTTGCTTTTGAAAGATCGGTGTCGCTGTCTGATCCGTGGCTCCGTGTCTTGCCTTGGTCATCCCTTTATTCAACTCTTGAGGTCGCGGACGCAGAAGTGCGTGATGCCGATGGCGGCGAACGTGGTCATCAGGCCCGCGAGCACCAGGACGCTTCGGCCGATCGCTGGCCAAGGCGGGTACTCGTGGTACGTGCGGATCCAAAAGCCGATGTGGTAGCTCATGAAGTAGCTGCGCAGGTCGCGGAAGTACGGCAGGTTGGTCAGCACCACATCGATGAAAAAGACCGTGAGCGTCAGGATCGTCGCGGCGGCGGGCTTCATCTTGAAGCACGAGAACATGAACGCCAGCGACGCGATGGTGAGCGTCCCGTACGCCAGACACAAGACGCTGCGCGTGTATCGCCACAGGCCCTCTGACGTGTTGTAGAACGCGAAGAGGTCTTCCTCGGCAATAAAGATGAAGAGCTTGCCCAGCCCGCCGCGATATGCGGTGGCAAAGAGCAGCGCGGTGGCTCCGAGGAAGAGCACGAGTGTGACGGTGTAGATCGCGCAGGCCGCGAGCTTCACCAGCAACAGACGCACCCGGCCGACAGGCCGAGCGAGGACCATCCGCATCGTGCCGTCTTCGACTTCTTTCGCAACGATGTCGCCAGCGACGAGAGCGACGTAGAGGCCGCCCAGGAACGTGAACGAGAACGCGATGATGACGATGGCGAGGGTGAGGCCCATGTAGTGCTCCTCGAACCCAAGACCATTGCGCCCGAGCAGGTCGGCGACCTGCCCCTTGGCACGCGGGTGCTGGAGCAGCGCGAGGATCGCCGACTGGAGCAGGAGGAACGCCCCAAAGCCGATGTAGGTGCGTTTGCGAGCGAAGAGTTTGTACAGCTCGTGCCCGAGCTGCGTGATCCAGAGCGTCATGACGGAGTGGCCTCAGCGGTCTGGACGGTGGTCATGTAGAAGTCTTCAAGTGAGAGACGCGCAACGGCAAGGCGTGACACATCGTGGCCGCGATGCAAAAGGAAGCGGTTGATGTCGCGGGGCGTGGTGTGCGGAGTCATGACAACTCGGCCGGCGTGGTCGGGTGGATCGGCGGTAATGAGCCCGGCCTCGCGGAGCAGACGCAATGCGTCGTCGTTGTTTGTTGTTTCGAGTTCGAGGCGCTGCGACTGCCGCTGCGCCTGCTGCCAGTTGCCTTCAAAGACGCGGCGCCCACGGTGGATCACAGCGACCTTGTCGCAGAGCTGTTCCACTTCGCTGAGCAGGTGCGAGCTGAAGAGGATCGTCATGCCCTGTTCGCGGTGGATGCGCTGGATGACACGGCGGAACTCGGCGATGCCCTGCGGGTCCAGCCCGTCGGTCGGCTCGTCGAGGATGAGCGTGGCCGGGTCGGGCAGGAGCGCTTGCGCAAGCGCGAGGCGCTGGCGCATGCCGTGCGAGTAGGTGGCGACCTTGTGCCCGATGCGTTCGGTGAGGCCGACGAGGTCGATGATGTGTTCGAGTCGTTGTCGTGGCACGTGTGCGGTGTAGCTGGTGAAGATGCGGAGGTTGCGGATGCCCGAGAGGTAGTCGTAAAAGCAGGGCGACTCGAAGATTGCGCCCACGCGTGACAGCGCGCCTCGGCGGTCTTCGAAAACGTTGCAGCCGTGCAGCTTGACATCGCCGTGGTCGGGGAAGACCTGGCCGAGCAGCATGCCAAGGGTGGTGCTCTTGCCCGCGCCGTTATGACCAAGCAGGCCGTAGATCGAGCCGGCCTCGACATCGAGCGAGAGGTCGATGACGGCGGGCCTCGCGGCGAAGGCCTTGCTCACGCCTTTGAGTTGGATGGCGTGGCTGGTCATGGCGTGGCGGGCGGGGGCGTGGTCGAAAAGCGAAGCTCGTTGGCGGCGTGGCCGTCGGCGTAGAGGATGTTGACGCGGTCGCTGAGGGTCGGGTGGAACCCTTCTTTATCGCTCACGAGCGGGACGCGGGTCGGCTCGCTCCCGCCGATGATGGAGAAGAGCCGGTCGATGGGTTGGCCGCTGACAGTGAAGTTCCAGAAGTAGCTGGTGCCCGAGGTCTGCCAGAGGGGCGCATCGTCGGCGGGGCAGCGGTGCAACGCGGGCGTGCTCAAGAGCGTATCGAGCGAGGGGCCCGCGTCGGCGGTGGTGAGCCGGTTGTTTAGCGTGGGCAGCCGGCCTTTGCTTTCGATGAGGTACGCGTTGAGCAGCACGCCCATCTGCCGAACGTTGGAAAGACACGCGGTGGCCCGCGCGATGTTCTGCGCGCCGCGCAGCACGGGCAACAGCACCCCGATCAGCAACGCGACCACGGCGATGGATACCAGCAGCTCGATCAACGTGAACGCATGACTGCGCAGCAACGCACTCATCGGCCCGCCCTCCGCAGCAGGCCCTGCATCTGCTGGACTAAGGGCTGCAAGTCGAGCTTGGCCTCGGCATTGGCATCGCTGAGGTAGCTGCGCATGCCCTCGTCGATGATGCGCTGCGTGGCCGCGTCATTCGGCGGAGGTGCGCCCCTAGCGACCTGCTCATCGAGGTCACGCATCGCGCGGTCGACCAGCGACTGCCGCTCCTCCCGGCTCATCGCGTTGAGCGCATTCATCATCTCTTCCATGCCCTGTGGCAACGTCTGGTCGAGGTAACGCGTCCGCTCGCCATCCGTCATGCCGTCGAAGGCGGAGCGCACCGCTTCGCCAAGGGCAGGGTCCATCTTGTCGCGGGCCGGCAAACGATTCACCTGACGAGCCAGCGCATCGATGGCGGCCAACCGGTCGGCCTCGCTCATCTCGCCCCACGCCGTGCCCCGCAGGAACGCCAACACCGACTCCGGCGTCACTTCGGCTGCGCGTAAGGCCCACAACAGGACCATCACCACAAGCCAGACGCCCGCGATGGTCGAGCCAGCGATCCACCATGTCCGACGTTTCTTCATTGGGGACTCTCAAGTGTCCTCTGGCGTTCACACCTGCTTGCGATGTGCCAAACCAAATGTCACTGAGAGATTAGGCGGCGGTTGTGCAGCTTTGCGGTGGATGCGGTCCGTTGCGCATGAAAAATCGGCCGACGGTGCGTTCACCGTCGGCCGATGTTGGAGGAGCAGTCACAGCTTTTCAGCGGTTTCTTCGGCGGAGCACGGCCAGGCCACCCAAGCCCATGAGCAGCGCGGAGCCGGGCTCGGGCACGACGCTGAACGTTGCAGCAGCGATGCCGGCCCCTTGGTTGGACCCTTGGGAGGTGAGCTGGACGGTCAGGGTGGTGTTCGTGGTGGCGGTGTAGTCGAAGTCGTATCGGCCGGTCTGGCTGGCGAACCCGGTCAGGATGGACTGGACATCGGTGTACTCGGCGACGCCGCCATCGATGTTGGCAACAACGGTGGAGCCGGAGTCGACACGCGAGACATAGACGGAGAGCGTGCCGGACTCACCCGCGGTGAGGTTGACCGAGACGGTGGCGGAATCCGAGCTGCCTGCATTGACGCGCAGGTACCGGTTGAACCCGCTGAACGTTGCGGCCTCGGCGGGGTCGCCGGGCAGGGTGTCAACGCCATCGGTCCAGGCGAACGTGGTGCCGCCGTTGGCGGAGTTCTGGGCGGGTCCACTGGCGGAGTAGGTGATGTCGAGTCGGTTGACCCGGCTGCCCGAGCCGTTGTTCTTGCCTTGCTCGATGGTGGCAAAGCCGGTGTCGGTGTTGCGCAGGAGCAGTGCCCAGTCGGCAGTGCCTGCGGCGGTCAGGTCAATGTTGGCGGTGCCACTGACGTTGTTGTAGCCGGTGCTGGTGATGGTGTTGGCTGAAGCCGATGCGGCGACACATGCGATCGATGCTGCACATAATGATGTCCAATGATTCTTCACGATCAACCTCCTAAAAAGAAACAGAAAGGGTAGGGAGACAAACGACGTGAACGAAAGATACTCTGTGTACGGCTGGCTGGATATGGTATTTTCTGTGAACCCTGTTGTTTTTGCGTTTCGTCCTGAATGGCCCGTATCGCGTGTTGCCCGGTGTGCCCGGGGCTTTTAAGCGTGTTGCGAGGCGTGCCAACACGGGCTGAGGGATTGCGAATTTGGAGACAAGGACTCATGCCGCGACGTACCGCATCTTCATCGCCAGCAGGCCCCAAGGACAGGTCCATGTCGGCGACCGCGGGCCCGAGGATCGACGTGTTGATGACCGACCCGAGCTCGTCGGCGTCTCAGATCATTGAGGGTGTGTACGCGTTTGGTCGTGCCCACCGCTGGCAGTTGTCTCTCCGCACCGGTTGGGACCAGCAGTTGATCCGTGAGGTACGGACCAGTCCGGCCGATGGTTTCTTTTTGCTGCTGCATCAGTGGAGCGCGTATCGCGAGGTGTCGTTTCGTGGCAAGCCGCGTGTGGCGGTTTCGCTCACAACCCCCCTGCCCCATATCGCCACGGTGGACCCCGATGACCATGCGGTGGGTCGGCTGGCGGCACATCATCTGTTGGAAGAGGGCTTTCAGTGGTTCGCGTACTTCGGGGTGGACATAGAGTACGCGGCTCGCCGGGAAGCGGGTTTTGTGGAAGCGATCCGCAAGGCCGGCCATGAGGTGACGACCAACCGCGCTGCGCGTGGCCCGCGTCGGGGGTTGTTTCCAACGTACGTGCGCGCGATCACGAGCGGGTACGCCGAGCGTTTTGTGGAGTCGCTACCCATGCCGATTGCGGTGATGGCGTGCACCGATCAGTTCGGCGGGCGGATCATCGACGCCTGCGAGCGCGTCGGGCGTCGTGTGCCGGCCGACGTTGCGGTCATCGGCGTGGACAACGACCTGATCCGCTGCCGGTTCAGCCCGATCACGCTGACGAGCATCGACACGCAGCTGGATCAGGCGGGCTACAAGGCGTCGGAGCTGCTGCACCACGCGGTCGTCCATGGCCGACCTCTGCCCGCGCACCCCGTGCTCATCCCGCCACGCCGCGTGGTGAAACGCCGATCGACCGAGTGGCTCTCTGGTGATGATCCGGACCTCGATCAGGCGCTGCGCTACATCCGAGAGCACGCCGCCGAGGGCATCACCATCGAGGATGTCCTGAGGGTCGTGCCGCTCTCACGCACCGCGCTTGAGCAGCGTTTCAAGCAACAGCTGGACCGCACCCCCGGCGAAGAACTCCGGCGCGTCCGCCTTGCCCACGTGCAACGGCTGCTGCGCAACGCTGAACTCACGATCCACCAGGTTGCGTTGCGCAGCGGTTTCAGCAGCCCCGCGTACCTCGCTCAATTCTTCAGGCAGCACACCGGGCAGACCCCTTCGCAGTTCCGCCAGGCGCAGCGCGAGGGCATGGCTCCCAGGGGCTGACAGGTCATCCCTATGCACGACGCATCCCGCCACAGGTTGCTGTGGCAAGACGCGTGTGGCGTGGGTGGATCGGTTGTGGAGCGGTGACAACTCAACGATCAAGCACGACGTTGGCACGCTTGATATCGGTGTCATTCCGCGTTCGGTACTGGTAGGCCGAGGCGTGGCCGTCGACGTGAAACGCGTTGGACTGCTCGTTGTTGTTGTGTCGCCAACGGATGTTCTGCTGGTTGCCGCCGGTGTCGGTGTTGTCGCCGCCGTCGATCGAGGCGGTCAGGTCCATCGCCGGTGTTTTGACGAAGAAGTGGTCGTAAAAGATGCGCCAGCTGTCGAGTTGTTCAGAAGTCGCAGAGGCCCGAAACTCCAAGTAATCCAACTGAACCGCATCAAAGCCCAAGACGATGCTGGACGCGTTGCCGACCGTATCGACCCGCCGCAGCTTGAGTGTGTTCCCGTAGCGTCCGTCACCGGTGGCGGGGTTGGGCATGAGTCTGGGGTGGACGCCGTAGTGTGTGTTGACGAAGTTGACGGGGTCGTTGTCCGGGAAGAAGGCTTCGGGGCACATGAACATGGCTTCGGTGAGTGTCTTATCGACATCGGCGGAGTTGAAACCCTGGCCGCTGCCGTTGATCGTGTTCAGGAGCAGGTAGGTCCAGTTGGTGTCATCACCGTTCGCCAGGCCGTTTGCGTGAAAAGCCGGGGGCATGTAGTCCTTGTTGTCGGCAGAGTAGATCATCACGCCCTGCGCAATGCTTCTCATGTTGGTGAGGCACTGAACATTGCGCGCGGTCCTCCGGGCAGCGCCCAAGGCGGGCAGCAGCAGGCCGATGAGCAGGGCGATGATGGAGATGACCACCAGGAGTTCAATGAGAGTAAAACCGGTTCGGCGTGACATGAAAACTCCTTTGATTGAGATCTGTGACATGCGGTCCGAGACAGCGAAGAGAGGGTCCGAGCGGTCCCAAGCCAGAACACTTATTGACGCGTTAAAGATACCGCTCAAGTCCGCTGGCGGGGCGTGCAGATTCGTAGATTTTGATTGATTATCCACGCCGTGGTTTTGTGACGCGAAACCACGGCCTGACCCGGGAGGTCGTGCGTGGCGGTGCCGAGGCGGGCTGCGCACGCCAGACTATTTTTTCTTGTCGGGCTTGCCGTAGAACAGGTCGTCGTCATCGTCTTTGAGCAGGTCGAGGATGCTGTCGTCGGGGTCGGCAAATTCGATCTGATCTTTGGGTTGTCGTTGGCTGCTGGCGAGTGCTTCGAGCGTGGCGGTGGGGTCGTCGAGGTCGACGGTGGGGCTGAGGTGTTCTTCGTCGACGGAGCTGGGCGTGGGAGTGGGGATGTGTTTGTCGGAGAGTTCGCGTGGCTTTTTCTGGACGATGGGGGTGCCCGAGGCGTTGCTGCTGGTGGGTCGGGGGACGACGGCGGAGCGAATCGTCTTGACCTTGGCGGGCTTGCCGTCGACGACGACGGTGAAGGTGACGGGGCCGATGGCGAGCTCATCGCCGGCCTTGAGGGTCGCGCTCTGGACGCGGTTTCCGTTGTGGAACGTGCCGTTGCTGGAGCCCAGGTCTCGGACGAGCAGCTGGTTTTGCTTGAGCGTGAGTTCGCAGTGCTGTCTGGAGACGCTGGTGAGTGGGATGCGCAGGTCGCAGGTATGCTTGCGTCCGACTATGGTGACACCTTCGGCGATGGTGAAATCGCGTCGGCTGCCGTCGGATTTGAACATTACGAGCTCGACCTGCATGACGGGACCCCACGATCGGCGCGGTGATGGGAAGACACACGGATGCAACAGCGCCTCACGGGCAACACGAAGCATAACTTTGCGGGTGAGGCCGGGCAAACAAAGGGTGAACCCGACTTGACGCCGCCGGCGGGGTCGTTGGCGGGTGTGCAGGCGTTGTATCTGCACCTGCCGTTTTGCTTTCACAAGTGCCACTACTGCGATTTTTTCAGCGTGGTGGACGGGCCGGGGTCGGCGGACCGTCAGGAGGCGTTTACATCGGCGTTGTGTGATGAATTGACCGGGACGGCGGAGCGTTTCCCGGGGCTGCTGCCGGCGACGGTGTTTGCAGGCGGGGGCACGCCGACGTACCTGCGTGAGCCGTTGTGGGGCCGGCTGCTGGAGACGCTGCACGGGCTGTCGCTACTGGATGGTTGCGTGGAGTTCACGGTGGAGGCGAACCCCGAGACGCTGACGCCGGCGCTGATGCGACGGTTGAAGGACGGCGGGGTCAACCGCGTGTCGATCGGGGCGCAGTCGTTTGACCGTTCGTCATTGTCGGCACTCGAGCGTTGGCACGACCCTGACAACGTGGCGCGGGCGGTGGGCATGTGCCGTGATGCGGGGATCACCAACGTGTCGCTCGACCTGATCTTCGCGATCCCGGGGCAGACGCTGGCGATGCTCGACGCGGACCTCGCTGCGGCGCTGGCGTGTCAACCCACGCACCTCTCCAGCTACGGCCTGACTTACGAGCCCAACACCGCGCTGTCCGCACGCCTGCGCGCCGGCCGGGTCACACCCGTCGATAACGACACCGAGGCCGACATGTACGACCGCGTCATCGACACGCTCGACGCGCACGGATACGAGCACTACGAAGTCTCCAACTGGGCATTGCGCACCACCACACCACGACCTGCCGCCACACCCACACCGCCCACCGGCGACTTCCGCGCCCACCACAACCTCGCCTACTGGCACAACCTCCACTGGCTGGGCGTCGGCCCCGCCGCCGCGTCGCACGTTGCCGGCCACCGATGGCGCAACGAGCCCAACCTCCAGCGCTACCTCGACGCCCACGCCCACAACCTCCGCCCGCCCATCACCGACCACGAACACCTCCCGCCCCCCCGCCGTGTCGGCGAACAACTCATGCTCCTGCTACGACTGATCGAAGGTGCGCCACACGACTGGCTCGCACACAACCTCAGCGACACCGACCGCCGACACGACTTCATCCGCGAGCACACCAAGCTCGGCTTCTTCGAGAGCACGCCAACACACCTGCGACTGACGAGAAGGGGCCGAGCGGTCGCGGATGCGCTGCTCGCACAACTGCTCTGAGAGCTTTGGATCAATCACGAAGACACGAAGGGCACGAAGCATCGAAGTGGTGAGGCACCGATCAGACTTCCTCATCTTCCAGATCCCTCTGTTCGATCGGCCGACTGATCGTGTAGCCCTCGTTGAACCACCGACCCAGGTCTACTTTCCGGCAGCGCTCAGAGCAGAACGGAAGTGAGCCGCTCTCGGCCGTGGCTTCGCACTTGCAGATCGGGCACCGCGCTGGCTTCGCCTTCACACCACGACAGGTCAACGCGTCTTCATGCTCTCGCATCGTGCCACTCCTTCAATGCGGACAACCGCTCGCCCCACCCGCCACGCAGCGACACCTCGACCCGACGCGTCGCCTCATCGACATGGTCGAGCGCGACCTCCAACGACACCGGCGACATCGGCAACGCCGACTCGATCCGGCTGGGCCACTCGACCACCAACGCCGACGCCTCTAACAACTCATTGCTGAATCCCACCGACTCCAACTCGCCCGGTCCGCTCAAACGATATGCATCCATATGCACGAGCACACACCCGCGCTTGCCCGCAGTGGTGCCGACATCGTCGCCCCCGTACTCCTGCATGAACACAAACGTCGGGCTGCTCACCGCCTTGCCATCGTGCCCCATGCCCACCGCGATGCCACGCACCAGCTGCGTCTTGCCCGCGCCCAGCACGCCTTCCAACAACACCACATCCCCCGCACGCAGCGACCGCCCGATGAGGACGCCGATCGCCACCGTCTCCTCGACGCTGCGCGTGATCGCCACGAACGCGTTGCCCGACGCGCCCGGTGCGTTCGACATGTCTGACGCATGCGGATCGCTCATCGGCCGTGCTCCCAACCCAAGCCCGTCATCGGTTGAGCGCTGCCGTCTTGTAGCACGATGCGCACGCCGCCCGCGTCGGTCACTGTGCCGATGCGTGTGATGGGCACGCCTTCGATGCTTCGCGGGACCTCGCCGTGCGCGGTGAAGAGCAGTTCGTAGTCCTCGCCATCGCCGACGGCGTGACGCCAGGTCGGCTCCGCGGTCCCCGTGCGCACCGGCAAGCGCTCCGCCCACACCTCCGCGTGCTCCACCATCCTCGGCAGGTCCATCGCCAACCCGTCGCTCAAGTCCATCATCGCACGCAGCCCCACCGCCGGGCTTGATGCGAGCGCACGTGCCACCGACATCCTCGGCTCAAACGTCAGATGATGCCCCGATGCAAACGAGTTCCCAAGCGCGCCTGTGACATACACACCATCCCCCGCAGCGGAACCATCACGCCTCATCACGCCCCCCGGCCCCGCCTCGGCCAGCACCGTCACGCTCACCACCAGCGCCCCGTCCCACACACTGATATCACCGCCAAACAGCGGGCAGCCATAACGCTCCGCCGTCTCACGCATCGCGTCGAACAGCCCCTTGGCCCGCGCCATCTCCCATCCCCGGGGCAGAGCAACCGCCACGACAGCGCCCACCGCCACCGCCGCCATCGCCCCCACGTCCGAGAGATTCCGCGTGATCGCTT
>DAIOEG010000060.1:0-2010 GCA_036746415.1 Phycisphaera sp.
CCGTCGAGTCTGGCGACGGTGGCGCGGACGGTGTGGACCCGAGCGCCGCTTAGGGAGCAGTTGACCATGTCGAACCAGTGGATCGCGAAGTCGTAGAGCACCAGGTGTGGCATGTGGTCGAACGCGGTGCCAACGACCCAGTTGTGGTTCCAGTGCACTGACAGGTCAATCGACGACACCTTGCCCAGCAGCCCGGCATCGACCGCTGCGCGTGCGTAGGCGACGTGCGGGGCCCATCGGCCGTTCTGATTCACTGCCAGTCGCAGGCCGAGCTGATCCGCCAGCGCGATCAGACGGCCCGCGTGGTCCAGATCGATCGCAAAGGGCTTCTGGCTTAAGACGTGTTTGCCCGCACGCAGCGCCTGTTCAATCACAACAGCGCGGGGCTCGGGGTGTAGCGCGATGTCGACCACCTCCACATCCGCCCTGCTCAACACCGCATCGATCTGCGTTGACACTGTTGCATCGGGATAAAACTCTTGTTGCCGCTGCATCGCCGCGTCAAGGCGCAGGT
This sequence comes from Phycisphaera sp., assembly GCA_036746415.1. Classification (GTDB taxonomy): domain Bacteria; phylum Planctomycetota; class Phycisphaerae; order Phycisphaerales; family Phycisphaeraceae; genus DAIOEG01. The sequence goes on from DAIOEG010000060.1 coordinate 515, forward strand.
CCACCATCGCCACCACGTCCCAGCCGTATTTTCGGTACGCCGTCAGATGTGTGTGCGTGATCCCGCCGCAGCCGATCAGTCCGAGGCGCTGCCGGCTGCGTTTGGGCATCGGCGGGAGGTACGCAAGGTCGGGCGCATCTGCGGCGGTCACAGGGCTTTGCCCAGCAAGGGCGTAGTCGGTCTTGGTGTCGGTCACGGGAAACTCCAATAGAGAACAGGTGAAGTCAGTCCAACAGCGCTACGGTGCGCTTCTCAACAGCGCTGCGCACAGCGGTGTCGACGATCTGCTGGCCGATGCGGCAGATGGCCGGCGAGAGCGGGCCTTCGATGGCGCGGTCGTGCTGGATGCAGTCGAGGAAGTAGCTCACGCCGTCGGTGTATGGCGGCGACAGCTCATCCACGGGGTGGTCGTAGCCGTCGGGTCGGGCGTTGGTCTGCACTCGGATGGTTGGCTGGTAGTCGTAGCTGCTGATCGTGCCCGCCGTGCCACAGAGCACAAAGCCGCACATCGGCTGGGGCTGCCGCACCCAAGGGTCGGTGAACGTGCCCCAGCGCGTCTCGAACTTGCACAGGCCCGACGCGTAGCGTGCGACCGTGACGGAGTGCTCATCGACCTGCAGTCCCGGGGGCTCGTCGACCATGCACGCGACCTCGATGGGTCTGGCCCCGTTGTGGTACCACGTGCCCAGCGTCGTGCCGTAGCCAAGGTAGTCCTGCAACGACCCGCCGGCTTGGTCGCGTCGGTAGAACCACGAGGTCCGCTTCTCGCGCAGCAGCTCCTCGCCGGTGACGTCGAGCTTGTCCATCTTGTGCAGCGCGGGGCCGCGGTTGCCGTCGTAGTAGTGGACGTTGAGCAGCGTGCCGATGGTGCCTTCATCAAGCAGCCGCTTGGCCGTGCGGTGGCTGGGGTACCACGCCAGCGGCCAATTGATCGCGAGCTTCCGGCCCCGGCCGTGCACCGCGGCGATCATCGCGTCCGCATCCGCAAGGCAGCCCGCGAACGGCTTCTCCACCAGCACGTCCAGCCCGTACTCCGCGACGTTGCACGTCCACTGTGCATGCGTCCCCGTCGAAGCACACACGATCGCGGCCGTGGGCTTGGACTTCTCGATGCACGCGCGCCAGTCGTCGTACAGCAGCGAAGTGGAAAGCCCAAGACGCTGCAAGACCTCCGTCGGCTTGCCCGGCTCGTGGTGCCACACGCCAACGACCTCGGCGTCGGGGTGCGACGCAGCCAGCCGGAGCAGATCGCCCATGTGCATGTGATCGAATTTGATGCCGACGATGCGGTGACGGGCTATGAGTCATGTCCTAGATAACGTTCGATGGAATGAAGAAAATCACGCTTTGAACGCGTCGCTGTCTCTCGATGCGCACGGGCCGACCATCGCATACGCCGACAGCGCGTTGTCGATGAACAACCGGTCGATCTGCGACGCGCTCAAGCCCGCTGATGCAAGCAGCCCCGGCAGCGTCTCCACCAGCCATGCAAGACC
>DAIOEG010000060.1:2020-7337 GCA_036746415.1 Phycisphaera sp.
AGCCGCCACGTGATCGCCAGTACGCCCGCCGCGCCAGGTCCATCCCCAGCAGCACTGATCCGGGAAACGCATCCACCACCGATGCGATCAGCTCCACAGGCCCCGGCATCAGTCGGTCGCCCTTGCTCAGCCGCCGGAAGTGCTGGTCGTACTCAACACGGACACCCGACGAGAGCACCTCGCGGTGGAGCGACACATCGGCACAGCGGTCCAGGTGCGAGAGCACCACACGCTCCAGCGCCGCGCCGTGCGCACGCAGCGTCTCGACCTGGTCCCACACGCCGTCGGCGTCCGCCTCCGTGTGCGTCAGGATCGCGCAGCCCGTGCGGCGCTGCGCCTCCGCCGCCCCGCTCCACCCGCCACCTTGATTACGCCGCAGCGCACCCCATCGATGCCGACCTCGACCTCCCGCGTGAACAACTCCGCAAAGCCCTCGCGGTCCAGTGACAACAGCGGATCGTCCGTCTTGTGATAGATCGACAAGTGCAGCCCCGTCGCCATCACGATCGGCACGCCACTCGCACGCGACACCTCGGCCAGCAGCCCGGGCGCTCGCCCCGGGCCCGTCGGCATCGAGTCCACCACCCACCCCCCGCCTGCGGATGCAAACGCACGCAGCTCGTCTGCCGACGCATCGACATCGTCCAGCAGAAACTCCGGGAAACGCTCCGCGATGAACGTCCCCGCCAGCGCGACGTGCTCGTGCGCATCGCAGCGCCCGAGCGACGCCATCGCTGCAAGGTCTCCCAGGATGGAACGGATCACACCGCTCATGCGTCCGCCCACTCCCGCTCGATCCAACGGAGCATGTCGGCCGCGATGTCGTAGGGGTTGCGGTCCTCCGGTTCGTCCTCCCAGCTCAACACACCTGCGTACCCGGCCCGCTTGAGTTCACTGAACATCCCGCGCAGGTCCACGCACCCCGTGCCAAGCGGAACGGTCTCGTGCCCTCCCGCCGCCTTTACGTCCTTGACATGCACGTGCTTCACAAGCGGTCCAAGCCCCCGCACCGCTTCCACCGCATCCAGCCCCTGCGTCCCAAGCCAGCCCGTGTCGAGCGCGACGCACGCGCCCTGAGGCAGCTTCGACTTGATTTCATCCACCGTCTTTTCCGGGTGGTTCTCATAATGGAATCCAAGCCCCGTCTGCTTCATCAACGCTTCAACACTAATCGCGTCCGTCCCCCACAGCCCGCCACAGCAGCACGGGATGCCCAGCCACTGACACACCGCCGCCGCCTCTTGCGTCAACGTGCCCGCCATCGCGACGGGTTGCAAGCCGTGCTCTTGGAGCAGCCCCCGCAGCATCTGACCGCGCGTGGCCGACATCTTCGAGGGGTGTATGTGCGCACCCCACAACTCGACCGCCGAGTACCCCGCGTCGCGGATGCGCGCACACATCTGCGCGAACAGCGCGTCGCTCGTGCGCACCACCGTCAACTGGTCCTGCTTGCCCCAGTCTGCGAGCTTGAAGCGATAGCCGGTGTGCTGCCCGACAAGGTTGGCGGTGTTGAATGCGATCAAGGGTGCTGACATCTCAAGCGTCTCCGTAAATGGAACAGATCACTAATCAATCAACGCAGTATCAATCTCAGGAACGAGCTGATTTCCATGCATCGTCAGCCGTTTCCGCCACTACTTCCGGCGTCTCCAGCACCGCGCCAAGCAACCGCAACCTTTCACGCAGCGCCTGCATCGACACCTCCCGCGCCCCCACACGCGCTTCCAGCGATAACGCACACGCCAGGCCCGCCGCCTGCCCCATGCTCATCGTCTGCCCCATGCTCCGGCACGACGCGTGCGCATCGTGTGTTGCGCTAAAGCACCGCCCCACCACCCACAACTCGTCCCGCCCCTTGGGCACCAGCGTGCCGTAGGACACGCCGTACGCACGGCCCTGCTCGACATAAGCCCACGCCGTCTCGTCTTCTCCATCCTTGCCCTGCCGGTGGTCCTCGATCGGCGCGCCGCACAGCAGCACCTGATCGTCAAACTGCCGGCCACTCAAGCAGTCGTCGCGCGTCAATCGAGACTCCCCGTACACCCGCCGTGTCTCACGCACGCCGATGTGGTGGCTAAGCCCAATGATCTTCGCCGCCTCATACCCCGGGACCATGGCGCGTAAGAAATCCTCGTACACAAACGCCTGACGCCGACCCTCGATCTCCGCGGCCGTCAACGCCTCGGGGTCCGTCGCGTCCGTGTCACCCACACGCACCGCCACGGTGGCGATGCAGCCCTCGTGCACCATCGCGTGGGCGCTGCCCTTCTTGCGCGGCAGCTTGAACCGGCCCGTCTCCACCGCCTCGGCCATCCTAGCCATCAGCATCGTCTTGCCACCCGCCGCCTCGTGCTTCTTGAGGTTTACGTTCGACATGCGGAACGTCGTGGTCAGCGTCTGGGCGGGGTCGATCTCGCTGGCCTTCTCATACGCCACACCCGCGAGGTGGCACAGGTCCGCGTCGCCGCTGGCGTCGATGAACCGCTCGCCACGCACCCGAAGGAACCCGCGTTTGGTGTGCAGCACTACCGCGACAAGGCGCCCGTTCGCATCGGTCTGCACGTCGCACAGCGTCGCGTGAAGCATGAGCCGGACGCCGCTTGAGATGAGCATGGTGTCCCAAACAAGCTTTAATCGCTCGGGGTTGTAGGTGACACCGGTGCCCGCGCCGTAGGTGTTGGGCCGAAGGAAGATGTCGCCCGTGCGGTGAAGCGCATCAACAACCTGATCGGGGATGCCACCGACAACCTTGCGGGGCTGGTCTCCCGGTGTATAGAAACCGTAAAACGTGTCGAGCATCTGCGTGCTGGTCCCACCGGCAAACCCGTAGCGCTCGATCAAGATCACAGACCGCCCCGCCCTTGCCGCCGCGATCGCCGCGCAGCAGCCGGCCGACCCGGCACCGATGACCACGACCTCTGCACGTGCGGCCTCGATCGCGTCCCTCAACTTGCTCACGGCATGGCTCCCACGTTCGCAAACAGCTTCGCCAACCGGTGCGCGTGCTCGTCGTACGCCGACTCAAACACCTCGGCGGCCCGCTTGTCGCCCAGCACCACGCCCGATGCGAGCGCCTTGGGCGGCTGACCCGCCGCGATCAGTCGAGCCGCGACTTCCGCCTTGATGCAGTTCACCACCAGGCACCCCCCCACCGTGCTCCCAGGCGCGACCGGCTGGTCAAGCCCATCGAGCTTCACCATCGCATCGCCCACCGGCGCGCCGGTGTCGAGCACGACCTCTGCGAAGTCCTGAAGCTTCCGACCATCCACACGCTTGCTCGTGCTCGCCTCGCTGTGCGTCTTGCTGATGAGAGCAGCCACCTTGATGCCACGCTTCTCAAAACCCTCGGCAATCTCGATGGGCACGATGTTGCAGCCGCTGCTGCTCACGACCAGCGCCGTGTCCACCGTGGAGAAGTCGTAGTTGCGCAAGATGCGTTCGGCAAAGCCCGGCACGTTCTCGAGGAACATCGCCTGACGCTGGCCGTTGCTGCCGACAACGGGGTGGTGGAAGCTCAGTGAGAGCTCGACCATCGGATGAAACCCGGGAAACGAGCCGTAACGCAGCCACATCTCCTCCACCATGATCCGGCTGTGCCCGCTGCCGAAGACGTGAACCATCCGCCCCGCAAGGATCGTCGCAGCAAACAGATCGGCTGTCCGCTCGATCGCCGACCGCTGCGACGCGACCACTTCCAAGATCGCGCACGAAGCGGCGAGGTAACGGTCCATCGGTCCCACAACGTTCATCGTGTTCATCCTCGACACTCCGGTGACAACGCAAACCGCGCAGCGCCGACGGCACCCGCGCAGGAACCCAGCATCGCAGGGACAACGTCCACGACCACCCCCATCGGCTTCCACTCGATGCGCGACATCGCCTCGCGCAGCCGAGCGAACAACAGCTCGCCCGCCGACGCGATGCCCCCACCAATGACGATGGCCTGGGGGTCCAGCGCGTTGATGAGCGAGACGATGTGGGCGGCGAGCGCATCAACGGAGTGCTGCCAGACCGCCGACGCATGGGCATCGCCTTGCCGGATCGCTTCGATGAGCGCTTGGGTTGACGTGAACCGACCGGCGGATCGCTGCGTGATGGTGTGGTTGCCGATGGCGTCTTCGATGGACCCGGGCGTGCCGGTGATGTCGCGCGGGCCGGCATGGTTGATCGTCATGTGCCCTAGGTGGCCGGCCCTGCCGCTGCTTCCTCGCACCAGTCGCCCATCGAGCACGATCCCGCCGCCCACACCCGTGCCCAAGGTGAGCATGAGGACGCTGCGTCGCCCTTTGGCGGAACCAAAGCCGTGCTCGCCGAGCGTGGCCGCGTGTGCATCGTTGAGGACAAACGTGCTTCGGCCCAGCGCGGAGGTGAAGTCCAGGCCGACAACGCTCTGCATCCGCCCGGGCATGTGGGCGATGCTGCGAGCGTCCGGCGACGCCAGACCCGGACACGCGATGCCCAGCGGCATCGAGACTGGCACGCTCCACTCTCGCAGCACGGCTTGGACGCCTGCGATCAGGCCCGCGGGGCTGTCGAGCGTGTCTGCCTGCGTCTGGTTCAGGATGTTGCCAAGAGCGTCGATCAGGACGGCTTTGAGGTGTGTACCACCGATATCGATGCCGACGGCGACGGCGACGGCGGCGGACAGTGGATGCGCATCACTCACGGGGCATCCCCTCGCTGACGGTCCACCCGCCGTCGACCGCGAGCACCTGGCCGGTGATATAGCGCGACTGATCGGAGAGGAGGAACACGACGGCCGTGTCCAAGTCGGTGGCGAGTCCCACGCGTCCGCCCTCCAAGGGCTGCTTGTGTCGGATGTATGACACGATGGCTTCATCGTTGGAAGCGCGCTTCGCCATGGGCGTGTCGACAAGCGCCGGGGCGATGACGTTGAAGCGGATGGATTGCAGCGCGTAGTACGCGGCGCAGCTGCGCGTGAATCCGATGGCGGCGCTCTTGGTCGCGGCGTAGACGTGCGTAGCAAAGTGGTTCGGCGAGGGCGAGAAGCCCAGCACACTGCCCATGTTCAGGACCACGCCGTGCGTGCTCTCACCGGCTCGGCCATCGAGCCAGGCGTTGACGGCCTCGCGGTTGCTTCGGATCATGGACGACAGGTTCAGCGACAAGGTGGCGTCGATGCCCGCGTCTGTGACCTCGTGGAGCGGGCCATCGCCCATGCGTCGGCCGCTACCGCCCGCGACGTGATACAGGCCGTCAAACCTGCCGAAGCGCTCGACGCAGCGAGCGATGGCCGAGGCGCTCAGCGCCGCGTCTTGCGCAACGCCGACGACCACATCGGCGTGTCCCAATGTTT
>DAIOEG010000060.1:7347-10052 GCA_036746415.1 Phycisphaera sp.
CCCGCCGATGACGACGACGGCTCTGCCTGTCAGCGGCAACAGCCATTGTCCCGGGGATGACACCGCCGTGTCTTTCATGGTGAGAGCGTAACCCTGCGTTGTGCAGATCGGGTCATATCAGAGGGTGATGCTGGTATGATGCGTGGATGAGCTACTCACCAGCCGTGCAGGCCGTGGTGGACCAGTTGACGTGTCGTCTGCGTTCGGGTCATGCGGCGGTGGGGTCGCCATTCATGAGCGCCCGCGCGGTTTCGGAGCGTTACGCGATCAGTTACCAGACGGCCCACCGGGTGCTGTCGGGGTTGATGCGCGAGGGGCTTGTGGTGCGCCGTGGCCGGCGGGGCACGTTTGTCGGTGGGGGCCGGCCGGCGCTTGTGGCGGTGGGGCTTTGGATGAATCGTCGGGCATCCAACGCGCAGGGCTTCGGAGGCAAGCTCTCATCGGCGCTTCGGGGCGCTTTTGCCGAGGCGTCGATCGAGTGTCGGCTGCGGATCGATGAATCACATGAGCTGGCGGCGGATGAGTTGCCGGTGATCTGGGAGCAGCCGGCGGTGGTGGAGCGTTGTCTGGCGGAGGGTCGTCCGGCGGTGGTGGTGAATGACCGTGTCCGGCCGGGGTGGGACAGCGGCGGGATCGACAGCGTGGGTGCGGACGACTTTGCGGGCGGCGCGCTTGCGGCGGACGTGCTTTGGCGTTGCGTGGGTCGTTGGTCTGGGATGGTGGTGCTGGCGGGCCCTGCGGGTGATCGCCGGAGTGATGAGCGTGTGGCGGGGTTCCGCACGCGTGGCCGGGCTCGTGTGGTGCATGCGGACAACTGGTTTCGTGACGCGGGGCGTCGCGTGGGTCCGGCGGTGATGGGGCGTGGTGCGCTGGGGGTGTTCGCGGCGAATGACCGTCTGGCGCAGGGGTTTTTGATGGCTTGCCGTGATGCGGGGGTGTCTCCGCCGGCGGTGATGGGGTATGACGATGCGCCGATCGCCGAGCGTCTTGGGATCAGCACGGTGGCGCTGCCGTGGGGGGCGCTGGCGTCCTTGGTGGTGGCCAGGGCGCGGCTTCGGATGTCGGGCGTACCGAGCCCGGCATGCACGGTGCTGCTTCAGCCATCGGCGGTGCTTCGTCGGACCTGCACGCGGCAGTGACTGTTTGACGCAAGGTCTGCTCGACGGCTTGCGCGTCTCCGAGTGGCACCCAGACACGCAGGCAAGGAGCATCCGTGTGCCGTCCCGTGCGTGTGTTGCGTGACTGCTTTGCATCGGTGGCTCTGCGGGGATTTAAGAAGCTCTAACATGTGTGGCTCATGCCAACGCTCCTGACAGCACGCGACCTTGAAAAGACCTTCGGCACGCACCGCTTGTTCACGGGCGTGGGGCTTGGGATCGACGACGGCGAGCGGCTGGGCATCGTCGGGCCCAACGGCGCGGGCAAGTCCACGCTGATGAAGGCGCTCGCGGGCTTGGTGCCGATTGACAGCGGGCAAGTGATCCGGCGCGGCGGCACGCACGTCGCCTACATCGGGCAGGTCGAAGAGTTCACGCCCGAGCTGACGCCGCTGGACGTGGTGCGCGCAGCGGCGGAGCAAGAGGCGGACCGGTTCCAACTCGACGCCGGCACGCGCGCGAGCATCACGCTCTCCAAGCTCGGCTTCGACGAGACACACCCGACCCACGCGCCAAGCGTCGCGATCGCCAAGCTGTCCGGCGGTTGGCGTAAACGACTCGCGCTGGCGGCGGCATTGGTGAACGAGCCGGACGTGCTACTGCTCGACGAGCCGACCAACCACCTCGACCTGCCGGGGGTGTTGTGGCTTGAACAGTTCGTGCGCAGCTTCCGCGGCGCGGCGGTGTTCGTGACGCACGACCGGATGTTTCTCGAATCGGTGGCGACACGGATCGTCGAGTTGTCCCGCGCTTACCCCGGCGGGACGCTGGAGGTGAAGGGCAATTACTCCGAGTTTCTCCGTCGAAAGGACGACTTCCTCGAAGCGCAGGCGACGCAGGCCACGGCGCTGGCGGGCAAGGTGCGACGCGACACCGCCTGGCTCGAGCAAGGCATCCAGGGCAGGCGGACCCGCAACAAGAGTCAGGTGAATGATGCGCAGGACCGCCGTGATGAACTCAAGAACCTCAAGCAGCGCAACGCCGCGCCGACGAAGGTCGCGACGATCGATTTTCAAGCGACCGATCGCAAGACCCGCAAGCTGCTCACCGGGCACAACCTCACCAAGCGCTTCGGCGACCGCACGCTGATCCAGGGCCTGGACGTCCAGCTCGAGCCGGGGCTTCGGCTGGGCCTGCTCGGTGAGAACGGCTCGGGCAAGACGACACTGCTACGGCTGCTGACCAAAGACATCGAGCCGGACGTGGGCACGGTGAAGCACGCCGCCGAGTTGAAGATCGTGCGGTTCACGCAGCACCGCGAGACGCTCGACCCCAGGGCGACGCTGCGTGAGGCGCTCTGTGCCGTGGGTGACACGGTGGAGTACCGAGGCAAGCCGGTGCACATCGCGGGCTGGGCGAAGCGGTTCCTGTTCGAGCCGCACCAGTTGCTGACATCGGTGGGCGACTTGTCGGGCGGCGAGCAGGCGCGCGTGCTGATCGCGAACCTGATGCTTGCGCCTGCGGACGTGCTGATCCTCGACGAGCCGACCAATGACCTGGACATCGCATCGCTGGAGGTCTTGGAACAAACGCTCGGCGAGTTCCCCG
>DAIOEG010000061.1:0-4503 GCA_036746415.1 Phycisphaera sp.
GTCGCCAAGACGCGGGGGGCATGTATGGAAGCGCCAACGCGACCCGCTGAATCATGCAACGCCACAACTTGATCAGAACAGGATTCCAGAAGCACGATTGCGATGCTGCAAGTGAAGATCATTGGGAACAGCAGCACCCAACACTCGTGACTGTCGGCTCTGCGTCTTCTGCGCCTTGACGGTTGATGACGGAGCTTCCACTGATTGCCGGCGGGTGGGGCGTCATGCGGCGGGTGGGATGCGCATGAGAAAGCCCATGTTCGGTGAACATGGGCTTCGTGGTTGTGATCGATTGTTGGGCTCAGCCGAGCATGTCTTTGACGGTGTCGCGTTCGCTGGTGAGTTCGTTGTTGGTGTTTGCGATTTTTTGTTTAGCGAAGTCGGTGACTTCGAGGCCCGTGATGACTTCGAAGCTGCCGGGGGTGGTGGTCTTCACCGGCAGGCCGGCCCAGACGTCTTTGTCGAAGCCGTAGAGCCCGTTGGACTGGACGGCGACGGAGTGGACCTTGCCCGGGGTCACCAGGTCGTGGACGTGATCGACCAGCGCGTTGGCGGCGGAGGCGGCGGACGACGCGCCACGTGCGGCGATGATGGCGGCGCCGCGCTTGCCGACGGTGTCCTGGAACTCGCCCTGCAGCCACGCGTGGTCGGTGATGACGGTGTGTGCGGGCTTGCCTTGGATCTTGGCGAGGTGGAACGCGCTGAACATGGTCGGGCTGTGGTTGCCGAAGATGAAGACATCGGAGACGTCCTTCACCGTGACGCCGGCTTTTTGTGCGAGCTGCGTGGTCGCGCGGTTCTGGTCCAGCCGGACCATGGCGGTGAAGCGTTCGGGCTTGAGCCGCTTGGCCTGCGAGGCGGCGATCATGCAGTTGGTGTTGGCGGGGTTGCCCACGACGGCGACGCGGCAGTCATCAGCGGCGACGGCGTCGATCGTCTTGCCCTGGGCGATGAAGATCTTGCCGTTGTCCTTGAGCAGGTCGGCCCGCTCCATGCCGGGTCCGCGGGGCTTGGCGCCCACGAGCAGGCACCAGTTGGCGTCCTTGAACGCGACGTTGGGGTCGCTGGTGAGCACCATGCCCGCGAGCAACGGGAAGGCGCAGTCGTCGAGCTCCATGGCGACGCCCTGGAGCGCGAGCATGGCCTTATCGACGGGGACTTCGAGCAGCTGGAGGATCACCGGCTGGTCGGGGCCGAACATGTGGCCCGAGGCGATGCGGAACAACAGTGCGTAGCCGATCTGGCCGGCGGCACCCGTGAGAGCAACTCGGATCGGTGCTTTCATTGGAGAAACCCTTCTACCTGTGCGTGCGAGACGCCCCGTGCGGGGCCCGTGCGTTGACGTTCAACGCGGGGGTTCAGGGTACAGCGCGGGGGGTTTTTTAGCCACAGATGCACCCGGACGAAGCAGGGGCCGTGCGCACGGAGGGCAAGGAAGGCAGGCAAAGGCGGAGTGGCATCGGCGAGGGGTGGAACCTGCTGCGTCCAGGTGTTTGCGTCTCGTGGATGCGTCGCGACAGCGGCGCGCCGATGCAGCCGGGCGGTCGACATGGCATCGTCGAACGATCCCGTCGCTTGCAAGCGAGTGAACGCGCCGGCGACGCGGGGACATGATTGAACGCTGCCTCTCATTTGCGTGCCTTCCGTGGCCACCCCTTTTCATCCGTGTCCATCTGTGTCCATCTGTGGCTCAAAGACCCCCATCCCTTAGCGAAAAAAGCTTGCAAATCGGGCAAGCCGGACCGCCCCGATCGTGCGTACCATCCCGCAATGGAAACCCCGGCCACGACGTCATACCCGCCCGCTCCGTCGCCTTCTGATGCCGCCAAGCGTGTCCATCACGTCCCCGCAGGCACGCGGGAGCTGGGCATGTATCTGTTCCTCGCGGGGTTGGCGGTGCTGTTCGCCGCGTCCATGGTTGTGTATTTGATCGTGCGTGTCATGCGGTCGTTGGCCCCCAACGAGAACTTTGTCGCGATCCCCGGCAGCGAGCAGGCGCTGCAGGTCGTGCCGCTGGGCACGTTGGGGATGCCCTGGCCGTTGTGGCTGTCGACCGTGGTGATCCTCGTGTCGAGCTTCACGATGCAGCGTGCGTTGACGGCTGTGATCCGCGAGAAGCAGGCGCAGCTGCGCAACATGTTGACGGTGACGCTTCTGCTATCGGCGTTTTTCATCCTTGTGCAGATGCCGGCGTTGGTGTCGCTGCTGCTGGATCGCCAGGCCGAGCAGATCGGGAACGTGCTGTACGGCGCGATCTTTTTCCTGATCTTCCTACACGCGCTGCACGTCATCGGCGGGATCGTGCCGCTGTTCAAGATCACGCTGAACGCACACGCCGGCAAGTACGACCACGAGCACTACGGGCCGGTGAAAGCGTTGACGATGTACTGGCACTTTTTGGACGTGGTGTGGATCCTGATGTTCGGGCTGTTGGTCGCGGTCCGCTGACGGGCTGTTTCCATCGGGGGTGTGGTTGGCGTAAGCTTCACGCACGGTCCGCTTGCAGCGCCTTGGCTGGTGTTGCAAGCCGGTTTTTTATTCTCACGGCGTGATGCCGTTGGAGCTTTCAATCATGGCCCGCAAGCCCGCCGCCCAGCACCCCTACACCGACAAGTCCCGTGGTCCGCGTCTTCAAAAGGCGCTGGCGGATGCGGGCGTGGCGTCCCGCCGGGATTGCGAGGCGCTGATCACCGATGGGCGGATCAGCGTGAACGGCACGCTGGTGCGGACGCTGCCGGCGTGGGTGGACCCCGTGAATGATGAGGTGTCGCTCGACGGCGAGCCGATCGCCCGTCCGCGCAAGGGCCGGGCGCAGCACGCCACAGCGGGTCGGCACTACGTCATGTTGTTCAAGCCGCGCAACGTGCTGAGCACGGTGCAGGACGAGCCGGGCAAGGACCGCAAGACCGTCGTGGACCTCGTGCACCTGCCCAACAACCCGCGTTTGTATCCCGTCGGCCGACTGGACGCCGACTCGACCGGGCTGATCCTGCTCACCGATGACGGCGAGCTGACCGAACGCCTCACGCACCCCCGCCACGCGGTGCCCAAGCAGTACAGCGTCATGGTCAAGGGCAACCTCGACGAGGCGAGCATCGCGAAGCTGCGCAAGGGCCTGATCCTCGCCGACCGCAGCAAGGCCCGGCCCGCCGGCCGAAAGGCGACGATGGAACGCGTCCGCATCGTGAAGCGCCACCTCGACCGCTCGGCAGGTGACCGCACGACGCTGTCGATCACGCTCACCGAGGGCCAGAACCGCGAGATCCGCCGACTGATGGCCCGGCTTGGGTTCAAGGTGCACCGCCTGCGCCGCGTCGCCATCGGGCCACTGTCGCTCAAGGGCTTGCAGCCCGGCGAGTGGCGGATGCTCAAGCGGGCCGAGGTGTCGGAGCTTCGCAAGAGCGTCGGGTTGTAGGGGTCGCGACAAGTCGCGGCGCGACGCATGACGTTTGTGACGCGACACGAGATGAACTGCAAATGATTCGCACGCGTAGCGCCGCGACTTGTCGCGCGGCCCTCGCATCAGGAGCCCACCATGTTTTTTCGAAAGAAACCGTCGCAAGCAGACACGCCCGGCCCCGCGCCCATCGCCGCGTCATCGATGTCCGTTGCCGCGCCCGTGCAACCCGTGGGCGATGTGCCCGTGGACCAGCTGCGTCAGAACTACGAGGTCCCCGGCCTGCTCGAAAGCGAGGCGTCGCAAGACCCCTTTGAGCAGTTCCAGATGTGGTTCACACAGGCCAAGATGGCCCGCATCAAAGAGCCCAACGCGATGACGCTCGCCACCGCTTCTGCCGATGGCACGCCCAGCGCCCGCATCGTGCTGCTCAAGGGCATGTCGCCGACAAGCGGCTTTGTGTTCTATTCCAATTACGAGTCGGACAAGGCCGAGCAGCTGGAGCAGAACCCGCGCGCGTCGCTGGTGTTTTATTGGGATGTGCTGGACCGACAGGTGCGGATCAGCGGGGGGGTGAAGAAGGTCAGCGAGCAGCAGAACGCGCAGTACTTCGCCACTCGGCCGCGCAACAGCCAGATCGGCGCGTGGTGCTCGGGGCAGTCGCGTGTGATCCCCGCGCGGGAGATGTTGGAAGAAGAGTTCGGAAGGTTGCTTCACGCGTACCGTGGGCGTGACGTGCCGTGCCCGCCGTTCTGGGGCGGCTACGCGGTGCTGCCCGAGTCGATCGAGTTCTGGCAGGGCCAGCCGTCACGCCTGCACGACCGCCTGCGGTACACAAGGCGCGGCGAGGGCTGGAAGATCGAGCGCCTGTCGCCTTGAGCCCGGAGTTTTAGCCACAGATGGAAGCAGATGGATGCAGATGAGAAGAGTTGGCCACGGAAAGCACGGAAGGGAGTAGCTGGCGAGTTCACTCTCCGGTCTGTGCGGGGACATGATGCAACGCTGCTTCTTCCTTCAGTGCCTACTTTTCTCATCTGCGTTGATCTGCGTCCATCTGCGGTTCAAACTGTTTGGCTTTCTCTCACTTCAACCGTTCCAGCTCGCGC
>DAIOEG010000061.1:4513-5461 GCA_036746415.1 Phycisphaera sp.
GGTACACAAGGCGCGGCGAGGGCTGGAAGATCGAGCGCCTCTCGCCTTGATGACAGCGTGCTGAGCCACGGCCAGAGCTTGTCGTGCGTTGTTTACTTCAGACGTTGCAGCTCGCGCTGTGAGAGTTCGTGGGCGGGGTTTTCGGCACGGCCGGTGCGGACGGCTCGTGTGAATTGGTCGCGCGCGAGGGACGTGTTGTTGGCGATCATGGCCCGTTGGCCCATGTAGTAGAACGCGGTGCACAGGTACTCAAGACGACGCTCGGTTGGCCAGTCGGCCCCGACCTTGACGACCTCGCTGGGGTCGCGTTTCTCCAGCAGCACGTCGAGCAGCATGGCCGTGGGGTCGTTGTCAGTCGCAGGTGCTGGGCGTTCCGCGACATACGCGCGCAGCGTGTTGTCCGCCGCGTCGCGCTGGCCGGCCCGTGAGAGCGCGACCCAGCGGTCAAGCGCGAGCCCGTCGTCGGGCTGACGGTCCATCAGCACCGTCAACTCGTCGGCGACTTCTGCGTATCGGCCCGCGGCGGTGAGCGTCAGCACCCGTTCCGCGTCCAGCCACGCGGGAGACAGGCCCATCGCCGCCGCCTGCTCGGGCGGCAGCTGCGTCAACGCCGTCTTGTTGTTCGCCAGGAGCGTGAGCGCCGGCTCAAACTCGCCCAAGCGTCGCAGCAGCCGGGCCGTCGTCAGGTCTGCCGAGGGCATGAGCGCACGCCAGTCGTCGGCCTCCGGCGCGCCGACCGATGCACGCGACGCACGCACCTGCGCAAGCGCCTCGTCCGTTCGGCCGGCCCGCAGCAGGATCGTCGCAAGGTCCAGCTGCGCCGAAGCAACGGCCGGCCTGGCCTCCTCGCCGTACTGCTGCCACTGCTTCACGAGCTGTTCCAGCAGCGTCACCGCCCGGTCGGCCTGGCCCTGGTCCACGAGCAGCCGGCCGTACGACTGGTACACG
>DAIOEG010000061.1:5471-10029 GCA_036746415.1 Phycisphaera sp.
ACCACACCCACACAGGCACCGATGTGCCCGATTGCCGCAGCATCTCCAATGCATCGCGGAACGTGCGGTCCGCCGCGTCGAGCTGACGCGTCTGCAACAGCAACTCGCCGAGCCGCTGCGACACCGAGACGATCCGCGCATGGTTCCAGGGGATCCGCGAACGCTCGAGCCGGACCGCCTCACGCAGCGCGATGATCGCGCGGTCCGGCCGGTTGAACTGCGCATCCAGCTCCGCCTGCGACACAACATAAGACGCAACAAACGGGTGACTCGGCCCAAGCAGCGACGACGCGAGCACCTTGGCCGACTCGAGCTTCGCACGCGCCGGCTCGTACTGCCCCTGCAGCGCGAGCAGCTGCGCACGCTTGGCCTCCAGCGCGGGCATCGCCACGGGCGTTGACGCGAGCACCTCTTGATCTGACTCTGCCGCGTCCAGCGTCTGCATCGCTTCGTCGAAGAGGCCTTCTGCTGCCAGCGCATCGACCTCTGCGATCAGCTGGTCGAAGACCTCCGGCGAGCCGTCAGCAGACGGCTGCGCCTGCGCGGGCGATGCCGGTGCGCCGCCCGTCGCGGCTGGCTGGACCTGCCCCCGCGCCGCCCCCGCCAAGAGCGCCCCCGCCACGATCGAACACGACCACCGGAACAGCGTCAAAGACCGTTGCATGTGAAACCTCGATAAGAGAAAGGGTGCCCGCATCATTGATACGGCTGAGAGCTTAACCCGGTTCTCTCTGGAGGCTTGATGCGCGGGATGCGACGCCCCGGCGAACTGTTTCACGGGGCAGCAGGCGGAGTCACTTCGCTCACGACCCGGCCGCGCCAAGCGCTCGGCCTGCCCGCGACCTTGCGCCCAAGCGCGTACCACTGCACCGCCAGCATCGCCAGCACGCCCGCCGGCCGAAAGACCGCGCTGCTCACGTCCTGCCTGAACCGGCCCGCCACCAACACGCTGTGCCCCGCGCTTAACACGCAAGCGCCGACCAGTGCCGCCACAGCAGCCGTTGACATCGGCCCCACGCGACCAACGCCCCACATCGCCAGCAACACCCACGGCAACACAAACCCGCCCCCCAGCAGCACCGTCCAAACGCCGATCGCCTTGGGCGACGCGAGGCCCTCGGTCGCGTTCTTCGCAAAGCCCTTCCACACCTGACCGGCCGATCGATACATCCGACAGACCGCCGTGTCCGTCGCGTCAAACAAGTCGGTCATGAAGCCCTGCTGGCGGAACACGCGCGGCAGCGTCACGCCGTCGTGCATCGATGCGCGGATCGCCGAGTGCCCGCCCACCTGCATGTACGGCCCCCGCCGCGCCGCGAACCACTGACCGCACCCCGCGCCGTACGACGGGTGCGTCGAGCCGCGCATCCTCCACATCGGCAGGTACCCGATCAGCACCACGGGGATGAGCGGCACGATGAGCTTCTCAAGCCACGTGCCCGTGTCCTGCCGGGGGAAGCCGCTGACAAGCGCGGCGTCGCCGTCGTCGATGAACCGGACCAGCCGAGTGAGCGCATCGCCTTCGAGACGTACGTCCGCATCGATCCACACGAGCACATCATGCGAGGCGTGCTGCGCGAGCTGCCAGCACGCGTGCTGCTTGCCGCACCAGCCCGCCGGCGGGCCGTGCGAGCGGACAAGCCGGACGCGCGGGTCGTTTTGTGCGAGTTCTTTGACGACCTCGGCGGTGCGGTCGGTCGAGTCGTCGTCCATCACCACGACCTCGACCTCGACGCCATCGGCCGATGCGAGGACTGCGCGGACGCTGTGCGCGATCGCGTCTTCTTCGTTGCGTGCGGGGATAAGCACCGAGACCTTTGGCAACGCTTCGGTTGCGGCGCGTGGCCGCGCGGCGGGCAGCCGGCGGTAGTGCCAGAGGTTTGCCAGCGTCATCCCCGCCGGCAGAGCCGAGAAAGCCAATGATGCGTATGCCAAAACAGACCCGATGCTCATGCCGGATTTTAGCCCCAAGTTGCGACGCGGACACGTCGTGCGCAACGCATGAGCCACCGGGTCGAGTGTGTGAAGAGCAGACGAACGCTGACGGCTCTTCGTTGGTCCTGCCTTGCGTGGCCATCGTGTCTAAGATCGGGGCATGTCTAAACACGTCGTCATCATCGGTGCGGGCCCCGGCGGGCTCGCGTCGGCCATGCTGCTCGCCAAGGCCGGCCTGCGCGTCACGGTCCTGGAACGCAAAGACCGCGTCGGCGGGCGGACCACCACGCTCACCGCGCCCGTGCCCGACCGGCCGGACCTCGCGCCCTTCAAGTGGGACCTGGGGCCGACCTTCTTCCTGTATCCGCGCGTCCTTGAGGAGCTGTTCAGCGCGTGCGGCGACGACCTGTACCAGCGCGTCGAGATGACCCGGCTGGACCCGCAGTACCGGCTGTTCTTCGAGAAGCGCGACGGCTCGATCGACACCACGCTCGACTGCACGCCCGATGAGAAGCGCATGGCCGACGAGATCGCCAAGCTCTCGCCACAGGACGCGAAGAACTTCCCGAGGTTCCTCGCGGACAACCGCAAGAAGTTCGACGCGTTTCGCCCGATCCTCCAACGCCCGTGGTCCGCTTTAAGCGACTACGTGAACCCGACGCTCGCGGGCATGCTGCCGCTGGTCCGGCCGTGGGCCAGCGTCGACGCCGACCTGAACCGACACTTCAAAGACCCGCGCGTCCGCCTGTCGTTCAGCTTCCAGAGCAAGTACCTGGGCATGAGCCCGTTCAAGTGCCCATCGCTGTTCACGATTCTCAGCTACCTCGAATACGACTACGGCGTGTTCCACCCCAAGGGCGGCTGCGGAGCCGTGAGCCAGGCGATGGCCGACGCGAGCGAACGCCTGGGCGCGACGATCCAGCTGGGCTCCGAGGTCACGGGCCTGTCGTTCAAGGGCAAGCGCTGCCACGCCGTGCGCTACACCGATGCGCAGGGCGAGCACACGCTCGACTGCGATGCGCTGCTCATCAACGCCGACTTCGCGCATGCGATGCATCAGCTCGTGCCCGACCACCTGCGCAAGCGCTGGACCGACCGCAAGCTCGCATCGAAGCGCTATTCCTGCTCAACCTACATGCTCTACCTGGGCGTGCAGGGCGAGCCCGACAGCTTCTCCTCGCTCTCGCACCACAACATCTTCCTTGCTCACGACTACAACAAAAACCTCGACGAGATCGAGAACCAGCACGTCCTCTCGAACAACCCCTCGACCTACATCTGCAACCCCGGCATCACCGACCCGACCATGGCCCCGCCCGGCCACAGCGCGCTCTACGTCCTCGCACCCGTCACGCACCAGCACGACAACGTGGAGTGGGACAAACAACAACCCCAGTTCCGACAGCGCGTCATGCAACAGCTCGCCAAGCTCGGCCTCACCGACCTGCAAGACCGCATCGTCCACGAACGCGCCTACACGCCCGTTGACTGGCAACACGACCAGCACATCTACCGCGGCGCCACGTTCAACCTCGCACACAACCTCACGCAGATGCTCCACCTGCGGCCCAACAACCGCTTCGAAGACCTGCAAGGCGTCTACCTCGCAGGCGGCGGCACGCACCCCGGCTCAGGCCTGCCCGTCATCTACGAAGGCGCCCGCATCAGCGCCAAACTCCTCTGCGATGACCTGAACGTCCCCACACAATGGGAAGCAGCCGAGCCCGCAACGCCCACGCCGGGATTTGAACCGCTCGCCGTCGGCGTGTAACACCATTGAATCGCCAAGCCGCCAAGGGAGCTAAGGCCCGCCAAGCGAAAGATGGAACCTGATGCAACAGATGCCTTTGCTGCATGAATCGCCTGCTTGCTTGTCTGCTCTGCGTCCTCCGCGCCTCCGCGGTTCCAGTCAGTTTGTAAACGCATGAAAGTCACCGCTGAAACCACGACGCCGGACAAGATCGCGGAGCGCATGATTCTCATGCGTGCTGCGCAGCGCGACTGGGCCCAACAGCCGATGTCGGTCCGGCTCGCGGTGGTCAAGCGGTTCCGGCACACGCTGGCCGAGCGCGGGCGGTGGATCGCTGAAGAGCTACTGAAGAAAAGCGCGACGCGCAGCAGCGTGGCCGAGACGATGACCAGCGAGGTCGTGCCGTTGGCGGACGCGGCGCGGTTTCTTGAGAAGCAGTCGGCTCGGCTGCTCGCCGATGAACACGTCAAAAGCAAGGGTCGGCCGATCTGGTTGTCGGGCGTCACGAGCGTGGTGAAGCGCGAGCCGCTGGGCGTGGTGCTCCTCATCGCGGCGGGCAACTACCCGCTGTTCCTGCCGGGGGTGCAGGCGCTTCAGGCGTTGGTCGCGGGCAATGCGATCGTCCTCAAGCCCGGCCGAGCGGGGCTGGCTGCCGCCTCGTGGCTCGCATCCTTGCTGCTCGACGCGGGCCTGCCTCCGGGGCTGGTCACGCTCACCGACGAGACCGTCGCATCGGCGAACGCGGCGATGGACGCGGGCGTTGACAAGGTCACGCTCACGGGCTCGGCTCGCACGGGCCGGGCGGTGCTGCAACGCTGTGCCGAGTCGCTGACGCCCGCTTCACTGGAGCTGTCGGGCTGTGACGCGGTGTTC
>DAIOEG010000062.1:0-10017 GCA_036746415.1 Phycisphaera sp.
CTGACGCTGACGATGCCCGAGAGCATGTCGCTGGAACGCCGGGCGATGCTGCGGGTGCTGGGCGCGAACCTCGTGCTGACGCCTGCGGAGAAGGGCATGAAGGGCGCGATCGAGAAGGCCGCTGAACTCGTGGGAACGACGAACAACGCGTGGATGCCCCAGCAGTTCGAGAACCCCGCAAACCCGGCCGTGCACTACGCGACCACGGGGCCCGAGGTCTGGCGCGACACCGCCGGCCGGGTGGACATCATGCTCGCTGGCGTCGGCACGGGCGGCACGCTGACGGGCACGACGCGTTACCTGCGCGAGCACAAGCCGTCGGTCCGCGCGATCGCCGTCGAGCCGGTCGACTCGCCCGTCATCACACAGACCATGCAAGGCCAGCCCGTCAAGCCCGGCCCGCACAAGATCCAGGGCATCGGCGCGGGCTTCGTCCCCCGCAACCTCGACGTGTCCATCGTCAACAGCGTCGAGCAAGTCACCAACGAACAGGCCTTCGAAACCGCACGACAACTCGCCAAGTCCGAAGGCATCCTCGGCGGGATCAGCACCGGAGCCAACGTCTTCGCCGCCCTGCGCGTCGCCGAGAAAAACCCCGGCAGCACCATCGTCACCATCGGCTGCTCCTTCGGCGAACGCTACCTGAGCACCGCCCTGTTCGCGGGCCTGACGGGCTGATGCGTGGCCTTGTCCCATGGAGGTTGTGATGACCGTGAAGCACCATGCACGTGAACTCATCGGTCGGTTGCCTGAGGACTGCACCTGGCTTGATGCGGAGCGTGAGATGATCCTTGCGCACCTGCGATCCCGCATCCAAGAGTCGTACGCGCCAGATGCCGTTTGGGTCGACCATGAAGACGTCAGAAAGCAGATGAAACAATGGCTTGCAGAGTAGTCTGGTCGCAAGGCGCGACAGAAGACCTCCGCATGATTCTTGACATGATCCGGCAGGATTCGCCGGACAGAGCGGATGCATTTGGCCTGAAACTGTGGGACCGCATCGATTCACTCAGCGAGTACCCGCTCCGGGGGCACGTCCTTGAAGAACCCGGATGCGAGGGGCGTCGTGATGTCTCGGCGCTTGGATACCGCGTGATCGATCGCGTTGATGATTCATTTGTCCGTGAGATCGCCATCGTGCACGGCTCTCAACTCGTCCAGCCCCAATGGCTGAAGCAGGACGACACGGCATGACGACGCAATGCACCACCCTCACACTCACCCGGCCGGCCGGGTTTGACCTCTCACGCGCGGTGGCGTCGTATGGATACTTCCTGCTCGCGCCAAACTACTGGGACATCAAACGCCGAGTCCTCGGCAGGCCGTTGCACACCACCGAAGGCAGGGTGGTGCGCTGCGTGATCTCGCAACGCGCATCACACATCGTGCTGACGTGCGACCGAGCCGTGGAACGCAAGGACCACGCAACGCTGCGCGCACAAGCCGCACGCATGCTCCGTCTCGACGAATCGCAGCAAGCATGGCATCGCGCATACCCCTCGGCGAAGCTCGCGAAATTCGGACGCATGTTCCGATCGCCCACACTCTTCGAAGACCTCGTCAAGACCATCACGTCCTGCAACGTCACTTGGCGCAACACCATCGTCATGAACCGGCTCATGGTCGAGCACGTCGGCCAAGGCGCGTTCCCCACGCCCGCACAACTCGCAGACTTCGGCAGCGAACGACTCAAGACCCATTGCAAAGTGGGCTACCGGGCCGAACGCATCGTCCGACTCGCGCAAGGCATCCTCGATGCCAGCATCGACTTGGCGTGGTTCGAGCAACCGATGCGCACCAGCGATGAACTCTTCGCCGCGCTGCTCAAGCTCTACGGCTTCGGCCCCTACGCCGCGGGCAACGTCTGCCACCTGCTCGGCCACTACGACAAGCTCGCCATCGACAGCGAGACCTACCGACACTTCTGCCACCACTACAAGCTGCAACGCCCCAAAGACCCCGCCACCCTCCACGCCCGCATCGAGGCCCACTACGCCGCCTACGCGCCGTTTGCCTTCAAGGCGTACTGGTTCGAGCTCTGGCAGGACTACGAAGCACGCTACGGCCCCGCCTACACCTGGGACCGCGACACCACGGGCCAAAACTTCACCGCAGCGGTCCTCAACGCTAGCAAAGATTGATGCGTCTGCTTCAATGATCCAGCTTGCGATCGATCGCGTCCCACGCCTGCTCCACCGTGATCTTTGAAATCACAGTGTTGTCATCGCGATGGTGGCGGTAGTCGGTGGCGAGCTTGGGCGCATCACCGGGGCGCAACACGACATGCAACGACTCGGGCCGATCAAAGCCGAACGGCCCGACCAACGCAGGGTCCGTTGGCCCAAACAGTGACACCGTCGGCGTGCCCAGCCCCACCGCGATGTGCAGCGCAGCCGAGTCATTGCACACGAGCAGGTCGCTGCGCTCGATGATCGCCATCAGCTGCGCGACACTGGTGCGCGGGACGAGCAACCGCTCGCCAAGTAGCTCGCGCATCGGCTGGATGCGTGCCTGCTCCGCCTCACCCGGACCGGCCAGCAGCACCATCCGGCGCGACGCGTCACGCTCCAAGACCCGCTGCGCCACCTGCGCATACCGCTCGATCGGCCAGCACTTGCTGCCCCACTGCGCCGTGGGCGCAAACGCGATGCACCGCCCCCCCGCCAGCTGCTGCTCCGCCCACCGCTGCGCATCGGCAGAGACGCATAAGCGCATGTCGTCGATGCGTGGCACGCCGTCGGCCTCCAGCAGCGCGAGCATGCGGTCCACCGCGTGCAGCGTCGGCTCCACCGCGTGACGGCGGTTGTAAGCGAGCCAAGCGCCCTCGCGCGCGTTCGCAAAACCGATCCGCCGCCGAGCACCCGTTGCAGCCGTGAACAGCCCCGACCGCGCCAGCCCCTGCAGGTCGTACACCGCGTCGTACCGCCCACGCCGAAGCGAACGCATGAGCGACCACGCCGCGGCGGGCCGGGACCGATCAAACGGCACCACGCTGTGTAAGCACGGGTGAGACGCGATGACATCCGCAAACGGCCGATTGACCAGCCAATCGATCTGCGCAGCCGGGAACGCCGACTTCAGCGACACAAGCGCCGGCACGGTGCGCGCCACGTCGCCCAGCGCCGTGGGCCGAACGATCAAGATGCGTTGCAAGGACGTCTCTGGCATGGATCAACGGCTCCGTCCACGTGTCAACATAACGCCGCGCGGATCGCTAACGTATTTGGATGCCCACCGCACTCATCAGCGACATCCATGGCAATGTCGACGCCCTGCGCGTCGTCCTGGCCGACATCGACCGCCGAGGCATCACGAAGATCTACTGCCTGGGCGACATCATCGGCTACGGGCCCGACCCGGTCGAGTGCCTCGACCTCGTGCGAGAGCGCTGCGAGTTCTCGATGATGGGCAACCACGACTTCGCCGTTCTCTTTGAACCCACGAGCTTCAACACCAGTGCCGAGCAGGCCGCGTTCTGGACACGCCGACAGTTCGAGAGCGAGCCGAACGAGTCGCTGCGCCGCAAGCGCTGGGAGTTCCTTGGCAACCTCATGGTCCGGCGTTGGCACGACGGCGCGCTGTGGGTCCATGCCTCGCCGCGCAAACCCATCAACGAATACATCTTCCCCGACGATGTCATCACCGCACCGGGCAAGATGGAGCAGCTGTTCGATCGCATCAAGAGCCGGTGCTACTGCGGCCACACCCACGTCACCGGCGTGTTCACCGACGAGCCAGACTTCTACCCCCCCGCCGACCTGGGCAACGTGTACCGCTTCGACGAAGACGAGAAGTGCATCGTGAACCCCGGCAGCGTCGGCCAGCCGCGCGACAAAGACCCCCGCAGCAGCTACGCCATCATCTACAACGACGATGAACGCGATGCCAACGGCACGCCGGGCCCCGCACGTGTCGAGTTCGTCCGCCTCGCCTACGACATCGACGCGGTCATCAAGAAGGTCGAAGCGATCCCCGACCTGTCCGACTTCCTGGGCCACCGCCTCCTCGAAGGCCGATGAACGCACATCCCCTTGTGACATCACCAAGCATCAACGATTTCAACAAGCGCAGGCCTGGCATCGAACGTAGCCTGCACAATCTGCCAACGGCCTCGCCGCAGTCGATGTGATGCTCTGTCTGCACACGCGTGATAGGCCGGGTCCATCTCTTGCAAACGATCCACCGGCCACTGATGTGGGTTGAACACACGACTCAGCGCAGGTCTTGACGCAACGACTGTATCGCGTCATCCACATCATCGAACAGGCCGAAGATGTCGTCGAGCTTGGTGACCTTGAACAGGAACGCGACGTTCTCCTGGCAGCTCGCCAGCGCGATCCGGCCGCGCATCGGCTCGATCTCGCGAAGCAGCTCCACCAACGCGCCGATGCACGCCGATGCAAGAAACTCGACGCCCGCCATGTCGAGAACAAAGCACCTTGCGTTCTCAAACCGCAGCTTCTCGATGCACGTCTGACACACCTCTGACATCTGAGCGTACGAGACATCCGGCGTGAGCAGCTTGGCCGTCACAACATTCCCGCTCTGATCAATCTCGTAGGGGTCTTGCGGCATGGGGGAAGCTCGATCGCTGCATCGGTTGACACAACGAAAACTTTATCGGCTGAATCAACCCCCGACTTTTGCCTGTGTTGTCAAGGGCTCGTGAGTCCCAGATGTGTGTCCGAACCGGTCTTGACATCGCCTAACCCCGCCAGCTCGTGGAAGTTTTTTGTGTGCCCGTAGCCCGAGCCGTGGTACGTGCTAAGGCCGATCATGCTGCGACGAAACCAATTCGGGGACCGCGGCTGTCCGTCGTCATCGACGTACCACATCCGTACATCGACCGACCGCTCCGCGACCACGGCCCGGACCTGTTCACGCATCGCGGGCTCGTAGTCGCTTGGGTTCAGCGCTTCGTTGAAGTGGTCGCTGACATACCACCTGAAGAACGACGGGTCCTCTTCCACCCACGAGGCGACACGCCAACGGCCGTCCACCATGTCAAGCATCGCCGGCCGCATCTGCCCTTGCAGCATCACCGGCTCTGTGATGTTGCGATAGAACAAACAGCCCACGTAATTGCTCGCCATGTCTGCGTTGGAATACACCCCGGCCGAGAGCCGACCCAGCACGTAGTTCTCACCAAGGACCAGATCGTCCTGGCCAAACCGCACCGCTTCATGCATGGCCGCATCGGGGTCCGTACCCGCACGTCGTGCGGCGTCGAACACCTTGAAGTACCGATACCCCATATCGACAAAGTGCCCGATTTTGTCGGTGCCCACGTACACGCCTTCGATGCACATCGTGCCCGACCGCCACAGCCGGCTGATGCGACGCGGGTCGAGCGGGCCATGCAGATCGGAATGCAAGCCGTTCTCGTGATGCACCTTGTACACCGTGTGTGCATCAGTGCCCGCGCCGTCCAGCTTGGGCGGGAACCACTCCAACCCCTCGATGATTGACATCGCATCGGGCATCTCACCGCGCACCATCGACGCCATCCCCGTTGAAGAGCGATACCAGTCTGCATTGAGCTGGCTGAGGCCCAACCGTTTGTGGGGGTGTCGTCGCAGCGAACCAGACGTGTGCGTGGGTCGACTCGCCTGTGATTCCGCGTTGTCAATCGCTGCGTTCGCCCGACGCACAGCGCTGCGGAGCGCTCCACCAAACCACGCGCTGAAATAGCTTCCGCTATCGACGAAACGCTCCGTGCCCGCAGTCGGCATCAGGAACTGATCCGTCTCATGAGCAGCTGCCGACCCGGCAAACCAAGCCCCTGCCGCGCCACATACCCACGCCAATGCCATGTACCGCAGATGTGACGATTTCATCTCCGTCCACAAGTCGCGTTTGCACACAGTTCGACCCATGGCCTGCCCTTTCGTCGCCGCGACACGAGGAATGCCGTGTCACAACGCCGTCAGCAGATCAGCCGCACCCCTTCATCCTGTGCAATCATGCATGAACGCTAGCTCACGAGCGATTCAAGTCTGGTCACCTCTGCGGGCACATGCTCTTGCTCTGACGCGATGAGCACCCGCGTACTCGCCGCATGTCGGCCCCAGCGCACCATCGCGATCGCCACTGCACGTCCGCCCCGAAGCGGCGAAGCCGTCGAGCTCGTCACCGCGCCGATCTCCTTGCCCACGCCACCCGCCGCATCGACCTCAAACACCGATGCACCCGACATCGGCAGCGCCTCGCCATCGACACGCAACCCCACGAGCAGCCGCTTGGGGTGCCCCAGCGACTTCATCCGCGCCACAGCTTCCTGCCCCGTGTAACAGCCCTTTGTGAAGCTCACCGACTCCTCGACCACGCCGGCCTCGGCAGGCAGGCAGTCGGGACCGAAGTCGATGTGGTACATCACAGACCCCGACTCAACCCGCGCGGTGTTGTAAGCCGACCATCCCACGGGCCTCGCGCGCAGCGAGTCACGCCGACGCGCCGCCATCGCCGACGCCTGCTCGCTCGTCATCGTCGCCACATCATCATCACCCCATTCGTAACCACCGGCCGACAGCACGTGACGCCACCACGCCCCGCTCACGGACGCCGGCACACGGACCGACAGCGCGGGTACGCCCCACGCGTCCCACCGCATGACCTCGAACGATGAGCCGTTCCATCGCGACAACGACCACGCGCGGTCCGCAGGCAGGGGCGACGACTCGGCCCCCATCGCCTCTCGCCACAGCGACAGCGACGCGGGCCCGATGAGCACGATCACGTCCCACTCCGCAGACCGGTCGTGCATCGTCACGTCTTCAGAAAAAAGCTTGCTTTCCAGCTCTTTCATCGTTGCGGCGATGTCGAAGCGGTCGAGCTCCAGCAGCGTCCGTGCCTCGTCGTGTCGGACGCACAGGTCCGCGGTGATGTGCCCCTTGGCGTCCAGCAGCAGAGCGCGTCGCGCCTCGCCGGGCTTCATGGTGCGCATGTCCTGCGTCACCATGCGGTGCAGGAACTCAACACGGTCGTCCCCTGTCATCTCGATCACGCCACGCTGCGGCAGGTGCATGAGGCCCACGTGCCGACGGATCGCGGCGTACTCCTGCTCGTAAGCGCCAAAATCATGCGCGATCGACAGCTGCGTCCCGTCCGCAAGCGCAGGCCCAAACGCGAAGCCCCCCGCGCCGGCGTCCAACAAATGATTCCAAAGGTCACTCATCGCCGCAGCATAGGCCCACAAAGGATGATCGCTCCGTTACGATGTGTCTTGACTAGCTTTTCCCCCTTACACCAGCACGGAACACACCAGCCATGGCCAAGCAAACGATCGCACGCGTGGATGTCAAAGGCAAAAAGGTTTTGATGCGTGTGGACTTCAACGTCCCGCTCGATGATGCCAATCACGTGACAGACGACCGCCGAGTGCGGATGGCGCTGCCGACGATCCAGTCGGTGCTGGAGCGTGGGGGGAGCGTGGTCCTCCTGTCGCACCTGGGCAGGCCCAGCGGCAAGGGCCACGAGCCGGCGTTCTCATTAAAGCCCGCCGCTGACACCCTCGCCGAGCTGCTGGGCAAGCCCGTGACGCTCACCAAAGACACCGCCGGCGACGACGCCAAGAGCCACATCGCCAAGCTCGCGCCCGGCTCGGTGCTCATGCTCGAAAACGTCCGCTTCAACAAGGGCGAGAAGAAGGGTGACGACTCGGCGTACGTCGAAGCGCTCGCGTCCTTTGGCGATGTCTACGTCAACGACGCCTTCGGCACGTGCCACCGCACCGAGGCCTCGATGTATGCCGTGCCCCGCGCGATGAAGCAACAGGGCAAGCCCGTCGTCTCGGGCTTCCTCGTCGAGAAAGAGATCAAGTACCTCACCGACACCATCGCCAAGCCCAAGCGGCCGTTCATCGCGATCATCGGCGGCAAGAAGGTCAGCGACAAGATCGCCGTCATCGAGAACCTGCTGTCGATCTGCGACCACGTGCTGATCGGCGGCGCAATGGCTTACACGTTCTCCAAGGCACAGGGCGGCAAGACCGGCAACTCGCTGGTCGAAGTCGACAAGCTCGACCTCGCCAAAGCGCTTCTGGCCAAGGGCGGCGGCAAGCTTGTCCTGCCCACGGACACGCACGTCTCCAGCAAATTCGGCCCTGATGGCGAGAAGAAGATCGTCAAGGCCGGCGAAGTGCCCGACGGGTTCGAAGGCCTCGACATCGGGCCCGACACCGCCAAGCACTACAGCGACCTTGTGAGCAAGGCCGGAACGGTCGTGTGGAACGGCCCCATGGGCGTGTTCGAGATGCCGCCCTTCGACGCGGGCACCCTCGCCGTCGCCCACGCGCTTGTCGAAGCAACCAACGCCGGCGGGACCACGATCATCGGCGGGGGCGACAGTGCCGCGGCCATCGAGCAGCTTGGATTGGCCGAGAAGGTCTCGCACGTCAGCACCGGCGGCGGCGCATCACTCGAGATGCTCGAAGGCAAGAAGTTCGACACCGTCGCGCTGTTGGACGAGGCGTGAGACGAAGCAATCACCACGAAGGCACGAAGCGTCGAAGTAGGCAGTACGCAGCAATCGAAAAACGTGCGTGCTTCTACTTCGTGTCCCTCGTGCCTTCGTGGTTCAAAAATGCTTTTACTTACGGCCGAAGCGTGACAGCAGCTCAACGATGCGGTCTTGCTTGGGCGCGATGCTGAGCGACTTGCGCCACGACTCGAGGGCCTGCTGCTTGTGGAACGGGTTCTCGTATCGGGCTTCGAGGTGCAGGGTCATGTGCGCAACGCCCTTGCCGTTCAGTGAGGCCACGTCTTTGGGCGACAGGGCGAGCGCGGCGTCGAACGCTTCGAGGGCTCGCTCGAACTGGCGGAGCTTGAAGCGCGAGTAGCCGAGCCGTTCCCACGCGGTGGCGGTGGGGTTGCGACGGGACAGCGTGTCGAGCACGTTGATCGCACGGCCGTAGTTGCCCAGGCGGATGTGCGCATCGGCAAGGCCCAGCAGGACGGGGTCGTCCAGGTCGCCCAGCTCGGCGGCCATGCGGTACGCGTTGATGGCGTCGTCCCAGCGGTTCATGAGCGCGTAGGCAACAGCAAGGTTGGACCACGCGGGCTGCGCATCGGGGTCGAGGTTGGTGGCGCGCTGCGCATAGGGCAGCGCGCTGTCGGGCTCGCCGACTTGCAGGTACGCCGAGGCGAGGTCGCGGTTGGCCTCGAACGATTCGGGTCGGATGGCGAGTGCTTTGAGGTACGCGCGGATCGAGTCGCGGACCCGGCCGGTGATTTGCTTCATCAGGGCCGAGCCGTAGTTGGCGTCGAAGTTGAACGCGTCGTATGCGACGACTGTGTCGTAGGCCTGCTCGGCTGCGGTGTAGTCGCCGCGCTGTTTGTGGATGGAGGCGATGTCGAAGTAGGCCTCGGTGAGCGTCGGGTTTTCTTCGATCGCAAGGCCGAGCGTCGCGAGGGCGGCGTCGGTGAGTCCTTCGTCGATGAGCTTCTGTGCGTCTTCGAGGTAGCTGTCGGCGCGCTGCTCGGCGGAGATGCGCTGGCCGGACTGGCAACCGACTTGCATGAGCACGGGCGAGAGGGTGGCGGCGGCGGTGAGTGCGATCCAGAGTCGTCGGCGGTGGGCGTTCATGCCGGTTCCTTGCGTGCGGTTTTATGGAAATGGTGGACAGGTCGGGCGGCGCCGGCATCACGGGCCGGGGGTTGTTCCTACAGCTTACAATCAGGCCGACTATGAAAATCGCTCTCGCACAGATCAACCCGACGGTCGGCGACATCGTCGGCAACCTTGCACTCCATCGGACGGCTTACGCCAAGGCCCAAGCCCAAGGCGTAGATTGCGTCGTGTTCCCAGAATTATCGGTCATCGGTTACCCGCCCAAAGACCTCTTGCTCAAGCCCGCGCTCCTCGAAGATGCACAAGCGGCGGTCGAGTCGTTCGCGCGTGAGTGTACGGGCCCGACCGCGATCGTAGGCACGGCCCGCCAGTCGCGCGAGCCAGCCGGTCGGCTCTTGCAGAACTGCGCGGTCGTGCTCGCCAGCGGGCGCATCGTCGCCT
Source organism: Phycisphaera sp. (assembly GCA_036746415.1). GTDB lineage: Bacteria > Planctomycetota > Phycisphaerae > Phycisphaerales > Phycisphaeraceae > DAIOEG01. Next base: position 10,009 of record DAIOEG010000062.1, read on the forward strand.
CGCGTGCCA
>DAIOEG010000063.1:0-8303 GCA_036746415.1 Phycisphaera sp.
CATCACCGTCTGCAGCATCGCCTCGACCTTGGGCTTGAGGTTGTGCGACTGGTCGACCATGTAGGCGATGTCGGCGTCCTTACCCGTGTCGTGCTCGTAGCTGACGATCTCAAGCAAGATGCGAAAGAGCTGGTAAGGGTCGATGGATCCCATCGTGAGGTCGTCGTCGGCGTACTTGCGGTCGTTGAAGTGGAAGCCGCCGAGCATCTCCTCGTCGAGCAGGTGCGCGACGATGTGCTCGATGTTGCAGCCGGGCAGGTGGTGGCCGGTGTCGACGAGCACCTTGGCTTTGCCAGAGGCCCGGCCTCCGCAGGCCTCGCACAGCGCGGCGGCCATGCCCCAGTCGGCGATGTCGGAGTGGTAAAACGCCGGCTCAAACGGCTTGTACTCGATCAGCATGGTGCCGGTGTCCGGCAACGCCGAGTGCACCGTGGCGAGCGCGTGCTGCAGTCTGTGCCTGCGGGCGCGCATCGAGTCCTGCCCGGGGTAGTTCGTGCCGTCCGCCAGCCACATCGAGAGCAGCGGGCTGTGCGTGGCCTTCATGAGTTCGACGCAGTAGAGCGTGTGCTTGAGCGCCTGCTCCCGCGCCGATGCATCGGGCGAGCAGAAGCTGCCGAGCTTGTAGGCCTGGTCTTGAAAGACGTTGGGGTTGATCGAGCCGATGCGGACGCCGCGTGCCTGCGCCAGGGCCGACGTGGCCGCCCCCGCCGTCGCCGCGGGCTGCGAGGAGTCGAAGTCCCAGAGGACGTGGACCGCCACCGTCGGGCAGCAGCCGGTCAACCGATGCACGTGGGCCGCATCATCGAGCTTGTCTTCGAGCGACAGTGCGGCGGCGTCCTGCAGGAACTTGCCGAACCGCGTGCCGGTGTCGGCATACCCCCACGAGGGCGTCTCGATGTGGAAGCGGTCCAGCCGGCGTGCGTGCGTGCCATGAACAGTCGCTGCGATCGTCATCATCGATTCCCTGGCAGATGTTCATGGAAGCGTACCACACACGGTACTTGCTTTCAAACATAAAACAACATAAAACAACATAGCAGAAAGACGCCCATCTGTCGGCGTCGCGTCTGTCAGGTCGGATGGAGGCCTCGGATGATGCAGGTGGAACGACATCACGCGATCCTGGCCCGGCTGGATGGTGCGGGATCGGTCCTTGTGTCCGAGCTGTCGTCGCTTCTGGGCGTGACGACCGAGACCATCCGCCGTGACCTCTCTCAACTCCAAGGGCAGGGCCGGCTGACCAAGACGCATGGCGGCGCTGTCCGCGCCGGCGCAGGCCCCACCAGCGAACGCCCGTTTCACCAGCGCCAGCGCGAAAGGCAAGACATCAAGCAGCGCCTCGCCACTCAAGCGCTCACGCTGATAGAGGCCGGGCAGGTCATCGGGCTGGACGCGAGCACGACGTGCCTTGAGCTCGCCAAGCTGCTGCCTGATGTGCCAATCACCGTCGTGTGCAATGCGCCGGCCGTGTGTCACGTCCTCGCCGACCGCCGACACGTCCGGGTCGTCTGCACCGGCGGAGAACTAGACCCGCAGACCCTCGCGTTCACCGGTCGGCTGGCCGAGCAGGCGGCGGCGGGCTTTGCGCTCGATCGGCTGTTCATCTCGTGCGTCGGGATCGACGCGCGTCGGGGTTTTGGCGAGGCGAGCGACCCGCACGCGCGCCTCAAGCTGGCGCTCATGAACGCAGCGCGGCGGACGCACGTCCTCGCCGACGCCTCGAAGCTCGACATCCTCCCCCCGTTCCCGTTTGCAAAACCTGCAAGGGTCACGTCGCTCATCACGGACGCATCGTCTCGCCACCCCGTCGCCCGTGCGCTGCGTCGCCAGTCGCCCAAGCTGCAATGGGTCCGCGTTGAAAGCGCTTCGGTTAAAACCTCCGCATGATCGTCACACGCCTTGCACATGCGGACCGATACGCCCCGCTGCACCCGCTCCTCGCTCGCGGCTTCGACTGGTTGCGACGCTTCGATGCGGACACGCCCGAGGGTCGGCACGACATCCTCGGCGACGACCTGTTCGCCAGCGTGCAGCGGTACACCACCGAGCCAGCCGAGGCGCGACGGTACGAGTCGCACCAGCGGTATCTGGATATCCAGTTCCTCGCCACCGGTCGAGAGTTAATCCATGTGTGTGAGACGTCAGCGCTTGCTGTCACGCAGGCGTATGACGACGCGAATGACCTTGTGTTTTATGGCGATCCTGCGGGTGATCCGTTTGGGGTGCCGGCGGCGCAGCGGGTCGCGCTGGGTGGGGATGTGTGTTGTGTGCTTTGGCCGAGCGATGGGCATAAGCCGTGTTGTGTGTGCGGGGCTCCGGGGACGGTGTTGAAGGTGGTGGTGAAGGTGCGGGTGGGGTGAGGGGGTGTGAGTTGGGAGGGGAGCCAGACGCTTCGCCCCGCAGCGGGGCTCAGCGTCGGCGTGGGGAATCAGTGTTGTTGTGAGGGCTTGGTGTTGCTGTGGGTGGGTTGTTCGTAAAGTGTGGGGATGACTCAGCAATTACATGAAGACAAGGTGTTGATCCACCGGGGCACGCGGGTGAACCTTCGGGAGACTCGGCTGGCGCGACGGGGCGGGGGCGAGCTGGTGCGTGAGATCGCGGAGGTGGCGGACGCGGTGGTGGTGCTGCCGTTGCTGGAGGGCGACCGGGTTGTGCTGATCCGCAACGAGCGATTTGTGGTGCGTGGGACGTTGTGGGAGTTGCCTGCGGGGACTCTGGAGGCGGGCGAAGACCCGGACCTGTGCGCGGGTCGAGAGTTGGAGGAGGAGACGGGGTACCGCGCGGAGCGTGTGGAGCGTTTGATGGGGTTTTGGCCGAGCCCGGGGTTCAGCACGGAGTTCATGCACGCGTACGTGGCGAGGGGCTTGTCGGTGGTGGGTCAATCGCTGGACGAGACGGAGCGGATCGAGCCGGTGGTGGTGGCGATGAGCGAGGCGCTCTCGATGGTGCGCGATGGCCGGATCGTGGACGGCAAGACGATCTTGACGCTGCTGTGGTGGAAGGAGTTTGGGAAGGGGTGATTTTGGATTGAGGAATGAAGATCCCGACTCACGACTCACGACCCACTTCCTCAGCAGCCAGACGCTTCGCTGCGCTTAGCGTCGGCGTGAAGCGGGAACCTCTGAGTTGACAGCGATACACTGCGGGGATGATTTTGGAGAACAGAGATTACATGCGAGACGGGGGGAGCCGTTATGGCGGGGGTGGTGGTGTGGGCGGCGGCGTGCCGGGGGTGTCGGCGAATGTTCCGCCGGTGACGCTTTGGATTTTGATCGTGACGGTGTTGGTGGGGTTTGTGGACGCGATTTTGACGGGTAGCATGCGTGGGGGCGTGGTGTCGCCGTCGCGTTGGGGGCAGTTCAGCGTGGCGGAGGGTCTGGCGGGGTTTCAGCTCTGGCGTGTGATCACGTATCAGTTCCTGCACGCGGGGATCTTTCACCTGTTGTTCAACATGATCGGGCTGTGGGTGTTTGGCGGGCTGATCGAGCGATGGTGGGGGCCGCGTCGGTTCCTTGCGTTTTATCTGTTGTGCGGGGTAGGCGGGGCGTTGGTGTTTGCGTTGTCGTCGCTGATGCCGGGGCTTGCGATGGTGACGACAGACAGCACGCTGGTGGGTGCATCGGCGTGCGTGCTGGGCTGTGTGGTGGGCTGCATGATGAAGTATCCCAAGCAGCAGCTGGGTCTGTTCCTGATCCCGATCTCGTTCACGATCTTCGCGCTGGGGGCGGTGTATCTCGCGCTGGACCTGCTGGAGGTGTTGGCGGGCGGTCGCAGCGCGGGCGGCGCGGTGGCGCACCTGGGCGGGGCCATGACGGGGTTCCTGCTGATCCGCAAGCCAGCGATGTTGAACTGGGCCGAGCGTCTGGATACGAGCGGTTGGCGAGAGCGCGTTGAAGCGAAGCGCTCGCAGCGCCGCCGCGTGCAGACGGCAAACTTCGAAGCCGAGATCGACCGCATCCTCGCCAAGGTCAAGGCCCAGGGGCTCGCATCGCTGACCAAGACGGAGAAGAAGACATTGGCCACGGCAAGCGAGACAAAGCGTCGGGCGTAAGGGGTGAAAGACGGTGCCTGGCGTGTGATGAGTATGATGCGATGATGAGCATGGAGACGCTGCATGTTGTTGTTGAGCCGGGGTTTTGCGGCGGTCAGCCGCACCTGCGCGGCCGGCGTGTGAAAGTGCAGCACGTGGCGGACTGGTACGAGCGTCAGGGATTGAGCATCGAATCCATCTGCGAACAGTTCGGCCTCGGGCCCGCCGAGGTGCACGCGGCCCTGGCGTATTACCACGACCACCGTGAAGAGATCGATCAAGACCGCCTGAACGATGAGGCGTTTGCGGAACGCGTGCGGCGAGAACAGCCCAGCGGCAGGGGCCAGGCCGGTGGTTGATCGCATCCGGTTTTATTGCGATGCGCAAGTGGCTCATCGGGTGGCGGAGTCCCTCCGGCGCTACGGGGCGGACGTGATGACAGCCGTGGATGCGGGTCTTGCGGATGTCGATGACATCACGCATCTTCGGTTCGCGTTGGAGCAGGGTCGGGTGATCATGACTCAAGTCGCGGACTTTTTACGGCTCGCAGCGAGCGGACATACAAACGCGAACATTCTGTACGCGGCGATGCACACTCGTGATCGTCGTGTCATGCACCGTGCGGCAGAGTTGTTTCACACGAAAACGAGAGCATCGACGATGGATCGCGTGGTGTTCGTTTGAGCGCAGCCGTGACATACACCTTGTTGCGTAGTGACCAGGCCAGCCGCGCGCGCCTCGGCCGGGTGCACACGCCGCACGGCTCATTCGACACGCCGGCATTCATGCCCGTGGGCACACAGGCGACGGTCAAGGGCTTGCTGCCTTCGATGGTCGAGTCCACCGGCGCACAGGTGCTCCTGGGCAACACTTACCACCTCATGCTCCGGCCCGGCAGCGCGCTGGTGGCGCAGATGGGCGGGCTCCATCGCTTCATGAACTGGCCGCACCCGATCCTCACCGACTCGGGCGGGTTCCAGGTCTTCTCGCTGGCCGAGCTCAACCGCATCGGCGACGACGGCGTGTCGTTCCGCTCGCACCACGACGGCTCGACCATCGACCTCACGCCCGAACGCTCCATGCACGTCCAGCACGAACTGGGGAGCGACATCATGATGGCCTTTGACGACTGTCCGCCAGCGAGCGGCGCAGAGCTGCCCGGCTACACCGACCGCGTCAAGCTCGCCAACGAACGCACCCTCCGCTGGCTCGACCGCTGCGTGGCGTTCCATCGCGCTTCCGGACGCGACGCGTCGCAGGCGCTGTTCCCCATCGTGCAGGGCGGCGTCGATCTCGACCAGCGCACCTGGTGCGCCCAGCACGCCTGCGCCCACGACATGCCCGGCTTCGCCATCGGCGGGGTTGCGGTCGGCGAGGGGCCCGAGCAGATCCGCCGTGTCGTCGAACACACCGCCCCGCTGCTGCCCACCACCAAGCCGCGCTACCTCATGGGCGTGGGGTACCCCTACGACATCGTGAACGCCGTGCGGGCGGGTGTGGACATGTTCGACTGCGTGCTGCCCAGCCGCAATGGCCGAAACGCGTATGCGTTCACCAGCCGGGGCTGCCTGCGTCTGCGCAACGCGTGTTTCAAGGACGATCCAAGACCCTTGGAAGACGGCTGCGACTGCGTGGCCTGCGGCGGGGGAAGTGGCCAGTGGCCAGTGACGAGTGGCCAGTCGGAAGCGATGAGTGAGAACTCTGGCTTGCATGGCCCTCTCACTGGCCACCGGCCACTGGCCACCGGCCACTTCTCGCACTCCGCCCGCGCCCCGCACTTCAGCCGGGCGTACCTGCGTCACCTGTTCATGGCCGACGAGATGCTCGGGCCGATCCTCGTGACCCTGCACAACCTGCGGGTGTACCAACGGCTCATGTTGGACATCCGGGCGGCGATCCGGGATGATGCGTGGTCCGCGTTCTATCAGCGCTGGCCGGTGGCACTGTCGCCCCGTCCGATGCCTGAGAGCCACCCCGAATGATTGCCATGAACAGTACCTTCCTGTCGTTCCCCGTCACGCTCGCCCAAGCCGACACCGCACCGCCCCCCGCCGCCGAGGCACCGCCCTCGGGCGAAGCCACCCCGCTGGGCACCGCGTCCACCGGCGCCCCCGGAACACCCGGCACCCCCGGTGGCCCCGCCCCCGTGGCCGACCCGTTCGGCGGCGGCTTTATGTTCCTGCTCCTGGGCATGATGGTCCTGCTCATCGTCTTCTCCTTCACCAGCGGCCGAAAGGAAAAGAAGCGAAAGCAGGAGATGCTGAACTCCCTGAGCAAAGGCGCCAAAGTCCAGACCGTCGGCGGCATCCGCGGCACCGTCGTCGAAGTCCGCGACAACGAAGTCATCGTCAAAGTCGACGAGAACAACAACACCCGCCTGCACTTCGACAAGAGCGCCATCAGCTCCGTGTCCAACGATAAATAAACACCAACCACTCGCGTCAGGGCAACCATCTCGCTGAGACCTACGCAACCGCTCGCCCCCCCTCGACGCGCTGTGACACCCGCAACGCCGACCCATCCAACCGCGATCCCACTCATGAAATACCCGCTCTGGAAACCGCTCCTCATCGTCGCGCTCGTGCTTGGCTCGGCCGCGATGATCTGGTTCAAAGGCCTGAACCCCGGCATCGACCTCGCAGGCGGCACCACGCTCACCTACGCAGTTCAGGTCCCCGAGAACGAGAACCCAAGCGAGGTCATCGAACAGACCATCGAGATCCTCAAGGACCGCGTTGACCCCTCCGGCGTCATGAACCTCAACTGGCGCGCCGAGGCCGGCAACCGCATCACCGTGCAGATGGCCCAAGCCCCGCCGACCGTCGGGGAACGCCGCAAGGCCTTCGAAGCCGCACGCGACCAACTGCTCAGCGAAAACCTCTCCGAGCGTGGCCTCCGCGCTGCGCTGCAACAAACCGGCCCGGAGCGCGACGCCTCGCTCGACCGCCTCGCCAAGGGCAACGCCACGCTGCGCAGCGAACTCGCCGCGCTTGTCGATCTGGACGTCAAGGTCGATCAGGCCGACGCCCAGCGCACCGCCGCCGAACAAACGCTCACTGAAGCGCAAGCCGCCGCCGGCGAAGCGCCCGACGAGGCCACCAGGCAACGCCTGACTCCGCTGCAGAGTGACGCCGACGATGCGGGCCTTGCGTTCCTCGCTGCGCGTGATGCGCTCTCGGCCAAGCTCGACGGTGTGCTCGACCAGAACATCACCGGCCGAGAGCTGCAGCGCATGCTCGAGCTGCCCACCCGCGCCGCGACGGCCAACCTCACACCGCCCCGCCAGGCCGCGCTCGACGAGCTTAAGACGCAGAACCCCGCCAAGGCCGGCGAGCTCGACGCGCTCATCAAGCTCTACGCAGACTATGAACAGGTCAAAGGCCCGCTCGACGACCCCAACGACCTCGTGCGCCTGCTCCAAGGCGCGGGCGTGCTCGAGTTCCGCATCGCCGCACAGCCCGGCGGCGAGCCGGTCGATATCCAGGCCTACACGCAACGGCTCGACGAGCAAGGCCCCAAGGCCGGCCGGGACCAGCCGTTCCGATGGTTTGAGGTCCAGTCGCTTGACAGCTACTTCGACGACGCCGCCGAACGCACCATGATCCTCGAGAAGCCCGAGCTCGCGCCCGAGGTCTTCGCGCAGCGTCACGGCGTCGTCGGCCGGGCGTACGGCGGGTTGTACTACGTCCTTTTGGGCAACACCTTCGAGACCGCCCTCACCGGCAACGACGACTGGGAAGTCACCTCCGTCGGCAGAACACAGGACGAAGTTGGCAGGCCGGCCGTCATCTTCGGCGTCGACCCGCGCGGTGCGCAACTCCTCGGCAACGTCACGGGCAACCACGTCGGCCGACAGATGGGCATCGTCCTGGATGGCCAGCTCATCAGCTCGCCCGTGCTCCGCAACCGCCTCTCCAGCGGTGGCACCATCAGCGGCGACTTCAGCTCCGCAGAAGTCCGCTACCTCGTCAACACCCTCCGCGCCGGCTCACTCGGAGCCATCCTTAGCGAACAACCCATCGCCATCAAGAGCACAGGCCCGCAGCTCGGGCAGGACAACCTCAACTCCGGCCTGCGCGCGGCAATCCTCTCTCTCGTGGTCGTGGCCGCGTTCATGACCGTCTACTACATGGGACCAGGCCTGATCGCCGCGCTCGCTCTGCTCTCCAACATGGTCATCATCCTGGGCGTTCTCTCGCTCACCGGTGCCACCTTCACCCTGCCGGGCATCGCGGGCCTTGTGCTCACCATCGGCATGGCCGTCGACGCCAAC
>DAIOEG010000063.1:8313-9987 GCA_036746415.1 Phycisphaera sp.
AACGTGCTCATCTTCGAACGCATCCGCGAAGAGATGGCGCGTAAGCCCGACATCGCGCAAGCCGTCCGATTGGGCTTTGGCAAAGCGCTCTCGGCGATCCTCGACTCCAACATCACCTCGCTCATCACCTGCATCGTCCTCTACTACACCGCCACCAGCGAGATCAAAGGCTTCGCCGTCGTCCTCTCCGTCGGCATCCTCGCGACAATGTTCTGCTCCATCTTCATCACCCGCGTCGTCATCGACCTGCTCATGGTCTATGGCAGGGTTAAGTCGTTGCCCATGCTGCCAACCGCCGTCCCCGCGCTGGGTAAGGTCCTGCACCCCAACCTCGACTGGCTCAAGCTCGGCAAGCTCGTCCTGCCAATCAGTCTGGTCACCATCGTCGTCGGTGTCGCCATGGTCTACACCCGCGGCGAAGACATGCTCGACATCGAGTTCCGCTCGGGCACCGAAGTCACCTTCAACCTCAGCAAGGACCAGACGCTCGCCATCGATGAAGCACGCGATCGGCTGAGCAAGTTCGCACAGACCGCGCCACCAACCGATGGCGTGGACTGGCAGAACCTTGCCAATGCCAGCGTCGTCACCGTCGGCGAGACCGTCGGCAACAAAGCCAACGGCTTCACCGTCGCCACGCTGATTCAAGACGCCCCCGTCGTCAGCAGCTCCATCAAGCAGGCCTTCGCCGATGTCCTCGACACCACCGCGCCCATCGCCTTCAAGGGAAGCGACCTCGAAGCGGACGCTGCGAAGGGCATCGTCGAGCCCGTCCGCTCCGGCGCACTGGGCGACAACATCAACCTGCCACGCTTCACACAGGACGTGGGCGACTACCTCGGCGGCTCGGTGATCCTGCTCAGCGGACTGCAACCCTCCGCCAGCGTTGAAGACGTCACTCAGCGTATCGAACGCATGCGACGCCAGCCCAACAACGAGGGGCTGGGCTACCGCCGCTCCGCCGTGTTCGGCCTCGAATCCGCCGGCGTCAACGAAGACGGCCAGCCGCTCTTCAACTCCCTCGCCGTGGTCAGCACCGACGGCGAGACTAACTACATCGAACGCCCCGCCGCCCTCACCGACCCCGAGGGCCTCGCCGCCACCGAGTGGCAACTCGTCAAGGACGCCATGAGCAGCGACACCTCGCTCGCCAGCGTCAGCAACTTCTCAAGCCAGGTCTCGGGCACGATGCAGCAACGCGCCATCGTCGCGCTGCTCTTGTCGCTCATCGCCATCTTCGTCTACATCGCCCTGCGCTTCGGCTCGATCCGCTATTCACTCGGTGCATCGTTGTCGCTCCTGCACGACGTCGCGCTCACCGTCGGCGTGCTCGCCATCTGCGGCTGGGTCAAGAACAACGACTGGGCGCACTGGCTGTTGCTCGACGACTTCAAGATCAACCTCGCCACCATCGCCGCCCTGCTCACGCTCATCGGCTACTCGCTGAACGACACCATCGTCGTCTACGACCGCATCCGTGAGAACCGTGGCCGGCTGCCCCGCGCCTCGGCCGCCATCATCAACCAGTCGATCAACGAGACCTTTAGCCGGACCACGCTGACCTCGGGCACGACGACGATCGCGGTCATCATCCTCTACATCTTCGGCGGGCCGGGCGTGCACGGCTTCGCGTTCACCATGATGATCGGTGTCGCCGTCGGCACGTACTCCTCG
>DAIOEG010000064.1:0-9972 GCA_036746415.1 Phycisphaera sp.
GCTCCTCACGCGCATGGGCGTGCGCTTCCGCGCCGCAACCAACACGCTTGACGCCATCAAACTCGCCACCGAGTCGGCGTTCGACCTGATCCTCACCGACTACAAACTCCGCCCGGACCCCGCGACCTTCATGATCCGGCGACTCCGCAGCGCCGGCGTCAAGACGCCCATCCTCGTGCTCTGCCACCTCAACACACCCTCCATCCACCAGGAGATCACCAAGGCCGGTGCTCAAGGCATCCTGCCCAAGCCGTTCGACACGCAGCAACTCATCCGCATGCTGCGACAACACCTCAAAGAAGACGACGGCAAGGGCCAGCGAAGACACGCGCCCGCCCACGGCCTGCGCTCCGAGCTGTGGTACGACACGACCTACCGCCCCGTCATCATCGAGTTCATCCACGGCCTGAACACCGACATCGAGCTGCTCGCACGCACCGTTCTCACACTCGCCGACCATACCGAGGCACGCGAAACCGCCGAGCAACTTGCCGGCTCCGCCAAGCTCTACGGCTACCCCAAGCTCGCCGACGCCGCAGCTGAGCTCGCGCAACTGCTGATTCAAAATGAAGGTGCCAGCGAATTGCTGTTGCAGCAACTCAGTATCGTTGAAGATATCGCTCGACAGATGCAAAGTGCACTGACTTGATGCCCAAGTAAGTCTGCGATTGCCTGGAGCGGTCCCAGCGTGACTCGTGCCGCGCTTCAACTCTCCGTACGCTTCACGCCCCCACTTCAACACCCAAGACCGACTTGCCCCACGCACGCACCGCTCCAACAGGGCCAGCCACCACGTGTGTCACGCACCCACCCGACCGCACGCTGGGCCCGCGGCCCACCACCACGCAGGGGTCGTGGTACTCCATCTCGCCAAACGTGACCGACGGCCCGCCGCCAAACGCGTCGCCATCGTCGTTGTACGCCTGCAACGCGTCGCCGCCCAGCACAGCGCCCTCCAGCGCACCGCTCACCAACTGACGGTGATGCACATCGTCTCGCGGCAGATCGCAGTACGGCTCGCCCGGCAGCGGCGAAAACACCCGCACGATCAACGTCGCCATCCCACGGTCCAGCGCCCTGTAATACCCCATGCGACCCGTCGTGTCCGCCGCGCTGATCCCCATCTTGATCCGCCTGGCACCGTCGATCAGGAACCGCACGCAGCCCGGCTCCACCACGACGTGACGCTCGCCAAACGGGTCGTAGTAACTGTTCACCGATGCGCTCCGCACCGTCGGGCACACCAGCTCGCCCGTCGGCGGCACCTGCAGGATGCTCCACGCCCCGCAGGTCACACCCACATCGCCGTCGATGAGGCCGAGCGTGTGACGCACTGAAAAGCTGAACCCGACCAGACCGTGCTCATGCATCTCACGCAACGAGTCAATCAACGCGACCTCACGCTCGACCGAGCACTGAGCCGATCGCCCGGTCCGCGCATCGGTCACCGAAAACGCGTTGCTCATCGACCAGGCACCCGCCCACGGTTGCAGCCCTGTGTATCGGCCGGGGTCGACCTCGGAAGGGTTGATCGCCGTCTCTTTTGGGTCGCGCAGCGCATCGTCCAAAGATGGCCAGTAGTACGCGACCTCCGGCGCGATCCACAGACGATCGCCGCCAGTGACGTGGCCCGTCTTGGTTTCATGCGTGTGAAAAAACAGGTTGTGGTCCACGCCCGGTAACTCGCATGCGAGCAGCCGAGCACCGTGCTGCGCAACCAGCAGCCGGCCCGATTCTCCCCGCAGCACCACGGGCCGTTGACCCTCCAACTCCACACGATCATGCAGCGATTGAAACCATGTCATGCAGGAAATGTATCGTCAACACCGCGTCTCGTGGAAGCGGGCACTGACAGGAGGCCACCCCGACGCCTCACTCAGCCCGCGACGCGCTGACCGATCGTAAGCCCCGCGAACGCCAGCGACAGGCCCACGATGTTCTGCAGCAGCACGTTTAAGAGCGCTGCCTGCGGCCCGGCGTGCTTGAACAGCATGAGCGTGTCGTAGCTGAACGTCGAGAACGTCGTGAACGCCCCGAGGAACCCTGTGAGCAGCAGCAGGCGAAAGTCGCGTTGCGAGGGGTCGGTGCTGAGCAGCGCGGACGCGAGCAGGCCGAAGAAGAAGCATCCGATGCCGTTGACGGTGAGTGTCGCGGCGGGCGTGATCATGCCGTTGGGGCCGGGCCAAACCCTCTGGACCACGAGCGATACGCCGAACCGTGCGAGCGTCCCCATGGCTCCAAAGAGTGCCAGCCACAACAGCAGCGTCAGCTTCAACATCACCCAGAGCATAAGGCGTGGTCATCGCAACGCGTCGGACTTGACGAAGCACAAACTCCACACACCCTGACCGCTAGACTCAACTGTCCATGGCAACTCGAAGACCCGTTCCGCGTTCCCACCCCGCCACCGCGCTCGCACTGATCACGATGATGCTCATCGGCTGCGACCGAGAGTCCGACGTTGCAAGCTACACCGCCCCGCCCGACCCCAACCCGCCGACGATCGCTCAAGCACTACCCGTATCCGCCGGTCCCAGCACATCCGCTGCTCCACTCGACGTGCCACGCGAACTGACCTGGCAGGTGCCTGACGGCTGGGTCGCGCAAGCCAGCGATCAGCCCTTCCGAGTCGCCACCTTAGAAGCGGGCGCGTCCGAGGAACGCGTCGAGGTCGTCATCACCCGCGTCCCCGGTCAGCGCGGCGGGATCACCGAAAACGTCAACCGCTGGCGTCAACAGATCGGCCTGCCACCCGCGACCCAAAGCGAAGTTGTCGGTATGGTGCTTCCACTCAAAAACACCCACGCCTTCGGGATGTGGGCCGACCTCCAGGGAGCGGACCAACGCACGCTCGTCGCATGGTTCGAGCTCCCGGAGGCATCGTGGTACTTCAAAGCCACCGCCCCGCACGAAGCGATAGCCACGCAGCGCGACGCGTTCGTGCAACTTCTTGAAAGCGTGAAGCCCGCCATTACCTCCACGCAAGCCGACGCGCACGTCCACACGCCCGACGACGGTCACGACCACGACCACGCAGACACCACCAATCTTCAATCGTTTCAACTCGGCGACATCGCCGGCAAGCTCCCGCCCGGATGGGCCGTCCAACCCGACCCGGGCCAGATGCGCCTCGCCGCGTTCAACGTCACATCGCAACGCGGCGCGGGGCTCGCCTCGGTCGCACGCTTCCCCGGCGATGTCGGCGGCCTGCTCGCCAACATCAATCGCTGGCGCAACCAACTCGGCCTCGCCTCCATCACCGACCCATCGCAACAAGACTCCATCGGCCACCCGCTGACCAACCCCATCATGCGCCTCTACCGATTCGTCGCCCCGCAAGACACCGGCGATGCGAAGGCCATGCTCGTCCTCATCGTCCCCGATGCGCAGTCCACGTGGTTCATCCGACTCGACACGACCGCCGAAGCGCTTGATGAACAGACCATCGGCCTGCGCACGTTCATCGACCACCTCCAACTCCCGCTGGCCATCCCGCCGCAACCCGATGCGCCCGCCATCACACCAACCCCGCAAGGAGGCGAACGGTGAGTGACGCCGCCAGCCCGACACTGAGCACACCCGCATCGCTTGTTTCCAAGGACACAGGCACACGCACCACCGCGATCGATCTGATCAGACGCCTCGTCAAGCCGTTCGCATCGATCAAGCTCACGGTCGCGTTGATGTTCGCGTCCACGGTCTTGATATTCGTCGGCACGATCGCGCAGGTGGACCGTGGGCTGTGGGCCGTGATGGAGGATTACTTCCGCAGCGTCTTCGTGATGGTGCCCATCGCGATGCTCGTGCCCGGCGACGCTGGCGATGCGCTCAAGGACGCGGTGCCGGGCCTCGTCTTCCCTTGGCCCGGCGGGGCGACGCTAGGGGCACTACTGCTCTTGAACCTCATCGCGGCGCACGCCGTGCGTTTCACCGTCTCCGCACGCGGGCCGCGCCTCATTACGGGCATCTTAATCAGCATCGCAGGCATCGCGGCCGTCGCCATCGCGTTCTTTGTTCCCTCGATCGCCAACTGGCTGGCAACCCACGGCGTCGTGCCGCTCTTCGCCGTCGGCTCGCTGTTCTTCCTGCCGCTCATGCTGGGCACTTCCATCGTGTTCGGACGACGCTTCGGCATCGTGCTCGTTCACGCTTCGCTCATCCTGCTCCTGGTCAGCGAAGGCATCACCGCGATGACCGCCCTCGAATCGCAGATGCCCATCTACGAGGGCGAAGCCATCCAATGGTCGCAGGACATCCGCGAATTCGAGCTGGCCATCGTGAAGCCCGGCCCGACGCCGACCGACGACGAACAGGTCTGGGTCATCCGCCAGCACGCACTCGAACGCGCCGAGAGAACCGGCGAACCCATCGACCTCTCGACGGAGCAGCTCCCGGTCCGCGTCAACGTCCAGAACTACATGAACAACAGCCGGCTGCTCTTCAAGCGGCCCGAAGCAGCCGCCGCCGCACAAGCCACCCAAGCCACGCACGGCTTTGCCGCCGAACGCTTCTACGCCGACGAACTCAGCGAGGCCTCCGGCGTCACCGGCTCGATGGTCGATGTTGCCAGCGCCGTCGTCTCCTTCACCGACACCGATGGCAATGCGCTCGGCACGTTCCTCGTCTCCGGAAACCTCGAAGACCCCAACACGCCGTTCAAGCCGCTGCGTCAGTCCTTCACGCTGCGCGACGGCACGACGCTCGACACGGTGCTTCGGTTCCGAAGGCACTACAAGCCGTACACGCTCGAACTCGTTGACTTCCGGCACGACCTGTACCCCGGCACGCAGACGCCGCGCAACTTCTCAAGCGATGTCTTGCTGCGAGACAACGTGCACGGCGTGGAGCGGGCCGTGCATATCAAGATGAACGAGCCGATGCGGTACCGCGGCGAGACGTTCTTCCAAGCCAATTGGATCAAGGGCGTTGATGGCGGCTCCGACCGCGGCACCGTGCTTCAAGTCGTGGACAACCCCGGCTGGACCGTGCCGTACATCGCCTGCATCGTTGGCGGGCTTGGTTTGTGTGCCCACTTCGTGTTGTCGCTTGTGTCGTACCGACAGCGCACCGCGCAGAGCGAGGCCAAGCGGGCGGGAAAACGACCATCGCCGAACGGTACAGCGCATGAAGATGCAATTGATGCGCCGCGTACGAACCGACTGACGCCGATCGCCTCGTCGGTCTGGGTATTGCCGGCGTGCGTGGGTTTGATCGCGTTGGGCTATCTCTTGAGCGGTGTGGGTCGCTCCGCACAACCCCCAACCATCGACGGCTACCGCGTCCACGACATCGGCCAACTCGCCGCGTCGTACGGCGGTCGATTCAAGCCACTCGACTCGGTCGCGCGTGACACGCTGCTTGCCATCTCGAACAAGTCGACGCTGATGCGCGGAGAGGAACGGCTGCCCGCGACACGCTGGCTGCTCGACGCGATCACTGGCCGGCCCGATCCGGCCACCGGGCAGGCGTACGCAATGAACGACCGCGTGTTCCGCGTCGATCACCCGGACCTGAAGCACCTGCTGGGCGTCGTGGACTCGTCGCGGAAGCTGTTCAGTGCAAGTGAAGTCGAGCCGCACCTGGCCGAGATCGAACGGCTTGCCAACGAGGCGCGTCAGCGCGACAGCCGGGAGCGTTCGCCCTTTGACAACAAGGTCATCGAGCTTCAGAACCACGTGGGCCTGTACGCCGAGGTCGCTTCACTGTCTGGGCTGCACATGGTCCCGCCGGCGGGTGCGACCGACGCATCGAACGAGCGCGAGGACTGGCGTCCGCTGCGCGAAGCCATCGCTTCATCATCAGCCAGTGAGTCGGCTGGCGACGCAAAGCTCGCGCTGTATGACCAGGCGTTGGCCGCGTATCAGCACGGCAGACGCGACACCTTCAACGCCGCCGCGGCCGCACTCCTCGCGGAGCAATCGGCACGCTTCCCCGATCTGGCGACGCGTGCGTGGGTCGAGCGTTTCTTCAACGCGTATCAGCCGTTCATGAAGTCGATGGCGTTGTATGTTGGCGCGGGGTTGTGCGTGCTGGCATCGTGGCTCATCGCGCCACGTCTCATGCTGCGTGTCGCAGTGGTGTGTCTGATGCTCGCATTGCTCGTGCATACAGCGGGGCTTGTCACGCGGGTGTACCTTTCGGGACGACCGCCTGTCACGAACCTGTATTCATCGGCGGTCTTCATTGGTTGGGGCGTGGTGATCCTCGGGCTGCTCATCGAGCGCGTGACGAAGATGGGGCTTGGGTATCTGGTGGCGGCGATGAGCGGTGTGGGCACGCTGCTGGTGGCGCGTGGCTTGGACGACGGGGACACGATGGCGGTGTTGCAGGCGGTGCTCGACACCAACTTCTGGCTGGCGACACACGTGATCATCATCACGCTGGGCTACTCGGCGATGTTCGTCGCAGGCCTGCTTGGCTTGTTCTATCTCGTGGGCGGTGTGTACACGCAAGCACTGCGCGACCCGTCGCGGGAGCGTCGCCTGCGCGGCTCGATCTATGGGATCACGTGCTTTGCGCTGCTTCTGAGCTTTGTGGGCACCATTCTGGGCGGGATCTGGGCCGACCAGTCGTGGGGCAGGTTCTGGGGCTGGGACCCCAAGGAAAATGGCGCGATGATGATCGTGCTGTGGGGCGCGATGCTGCTGCACGCGCGGTGGGGCAAGATGATCGAGGGGCCGGGCATCGCGGCGCTGGCTGTCCTGGGCAACGTGGTGACGGCCTGGTCGTGGTTCGGTGTCAACATGCTGGGCACGGGGCTGCACTCCTACGGCTTCATCGACTCGGCGGTGTTCTGGCTGCTCGCGTTTGTCGTCTCGCAGGTCACGCTCGCAAGCGTCGCACTGATCCCCCGTGCATCGTGGGCGAGCTTTGGCCCTCGCCGCCGTGCTGTGCCCGAGGCATCGTGACGGAAACGGTTGAACCACGAAGTCCCACGGTGTCTGTCGAACCCATGCGCCAAGGTCACGGACGCCACAGCGGGGTGTCTGAATCAGTGCGCGTCTGAATCGAGCTTGAGCTGTCCGATCCTGAGCTTCCTTTACGGCGGGGCGTCTGCGGTTTACGCTTGGCTGCATCGTGGCACCTGCAAAGTTTCAATGCTCGAACTGTGGCCAGCTTTATCGCTGGAAGCCCGAACTAGTCGGCCGCAAGGTCAACTGCAAGTGCGGCTTCAAGTTTGCTGTGCCTGCGGCCGCTGATGGGGCCGAGTCCTTCGGCATTTCACTGGAACCCAAGGCCGATGTGCAGGCGATGCGTGCCTTGCGTGAAGCAAGCGACGACCTTGGCCCGATTGCTCTTGACGAGGCCGCGCTCACGGCCGGCCCCGTGCCGCTCAACGTGCCCCAAGGCGTCAGCATCAACACCTCAGGCAAGTGCATCGCCTGCAACTCGCCCCTCAAGCCCGGCGCACTCATCTGCGTCAACTGCGGCGCCAATCAAGCCACCGGCCAAAAACTCCGCCCACGCATCGAGTCGCTCCCCCCGGAAGTCAAGACCGAACAGGTCAACACCACCACCGGCCTCGCCGCCGTCCGCACCGGCCTGTGGATCACGCTGGCGTCGCTGGTCGTCTCGGTCTTGATCATCGTCGCGGCGATTGGCCTGGCTGTTGCCACGCTCCGTTCGCCGGTCACGGCAGACCGCGTCGAGTTTCTCATCAACTACGCGGGCTTCGCCGTCAGCGCGTTGCAACTGGCCGGAGCCGCCTTCTGTCTGCTGGGCCCTAAGGACGCCGGCGGACGCGTCGTCCTCGCGCTGGCCATGCTGATGAGCGTCGCGTCCTCCGCGATCGATCTGCTCTTTCTCCAAGGCACCATCTACGTTGACGGCTCGCTCTGGGTCCCGCTGGAGCTTGTTGCGCAGACGCTCCGCATCACCGCCACCATCGCCTTCCTGTTTTATCTGCGGGCTCTTGCGGTGTATCTGGAGTTCCAGGAGATCGTCGAGCAGGCAGACAAAGTGATGTACAACTACATCGGCCTCATCGTCGCCTCGGTGCTGGCCGTCATGCCGTTTGTCGGCTGCATCGCGGGTATTGCGGCGCTGGGCTTTGCGGTGATGGGGTTGATCTTCTACGTCCAACTCATCCTTGATCTTGTCCGTGCATCGCATCACCGTCTGGGTGAAGCGCGAGCGGAGCTTTGATTGCTCCTGCACGTGCAGCCCGGTCATGTACTTCGAGATGCCGTGGTCCTGAAGTAACGCCAGTAAGTCCTCATCGTGTGCTGGCTTGTTAAGCTGTGCATGTCTTGTAACGGCATGTTTTCTTGATCGTCTTGAGCTCTGCTTCCTCTCTCAACCGAGGACTTTCATGTCTGACAACAACCGTGCGATGTCGCCTGAACTTGCCCGTCGTTACTGGCGGAGCAACACACGGGTCATGGCGGTGCTGCTGTGCATCTGGGCGTTTGCGGGCCTGGGCTGCGGCGTGCTGTGGGCCGATTGGCTGAACCAGTGGAAGCTCGGCGGCGTCCCGCTGGGCTTCTGGTTTGCGCAGCAGGGGTCGATCATCGTGTTCGTGCTGATCATCGCGGCCTACGCGCTGATCGCCAACGCGACGGACCGCCGATACCACACACTGCATGAAGACGAGCAGACGAACGGCGGTGCGCGATGATGCACACCTCACTTGCCGTCACGTCGGTGCAGGCGTGGACCTATCTCTTCGTCGGCATCACCTTTGCGGTGTACCTCACGATCGCTTGGGTCAGCCGGGTCAAGGACACCAAGGGGTTTTACGTTGCTGGCGGCGGTGTGCCCGCAGCGGCGAACGGCATGGCGACCGCCGCTGACTGGATGTCGGCCGCGTCGTTTCTCTCGATGGCCGGGCTGATCTCCACGATGGGATTTGCCGGCGGCGTTTATCTCATGGGCTGGACCGGCGGGTTCGTGCTGCTCGCGCTCCTGCTCGCGCCTTACCTGCGCAAGTTCGGACGCTTCACCGTGCCCGACTTCATCGGAGACCGCTTCGAGTCTTCCTTTGCGCGCATGGTCGCGCTTGTCTGCGCGATCTTCATCAGCTTCACCTACGTCGTTGGCCAGATGAAGGGCGTGGGCGTTGTCTTCACGCGCTTCCTTGAAGTGCCGCTCACTGTGGGCGTCTTCATCGGCATGACCATCGTGTTTGTCTACGCCGTCTTTGGCGGGATGAAGGGCATCACGTGGACGCAGGTCGCGCAGTACTGGGTCCTCATCACCGCGTTTGTGGTGCCCGCTGTGGCCATCGCGCTCAAGCTCACCGGCTCGCCCATCCCCTCGGTCGGGCTGGGCAGCACCGTGCTGGACACGATCGACCCGCACAGGCCGTACCTGCTTGAAAAACTCACGACGCTGCACCGCGACCTGGGCTTCCCGGGATACACCGACGCGTACCCGCCGCAGGAGACCGTCTGGACCCGGCTGAACGTCTTCTGCGTCGCGCTGGCGCTCATGGCTGGCACCGCGGGCCTCCCCCACGTCATCGTCCGCTTCTACACGGTCAAGAGTGTGCGAGCCGCACGCACCTCGGCGTTCTGGGCGCTGCTGTTTATTTCCATGCTCTATCTGACAGCGCCGGCCACTGCCGTGTTCGCGCGCTACTACATGCTTGATAACGTCGCGGGCCTGAACGGCAAGACCGTCGAGCAACTCCCCGACTGGTACCGCAACTGGAGCAAGTCGGGCATGATCGCCTGGCTCGACTTTGACAGCGACGGCCAGCTCGCCTTTACCAATAACCTCACCAACAGCACCATCCCCGCAGGCCTCACGCCAGAAGGGCAACCGCACCCCGACATCACGCCCAACGAGCTCATGCGCATCAGCGCCGTGCCCGCGCAGGTCCGCGACGAGATCATCGCCAACCCCACCGCGTGGATCGCCAGTAACGGCGGAGGCAACACGGCCAAGGCCACGCTGCTCAAGCTCGGCGGGGCGCACCACCCTGATAACGACATCATCGTGCTCGCCACGCCCGAGATGGCGCAGCTCGCC
>DAIOEG010000065.1:0-9894 GCA_036746415.1 Phycisphaera sp.
TGGGTGTGGCGATGAGTGTGCTGACGCTGCCGGTGCAGGAGTTTGTCTTGCCGAACATGGCGGCGCAGCTGACGCGGTCCAAGTCGGACCTCAAGCGCGTGGGCGGCGGGGACGAGAAACCCATCCGATACATCCCCGACGACGTGGGCAACCTGTGGTCGGCTGCGGCCTACGACGCGCAGCAGGAACGGCTGCACGACCTGCGCCTCGTGCTGCGCAGCGAGGCGCGCGTGCTTGACATGCTCGTCACCGCTGACGAGGCGTATTGGGACGCGAAGCGCGGCGGCTGGCGCCTCGTGCAGGCCAACGTCCGCCAACCAGTCGGCGAGGCGGGCACGACCGCTACCGAAGTCATCGCGCCCGACATCATCGAGACCAAGCTCACGCCCTCGGTGCTGCTCGCGCGGCGGGCGACGCTGTTCCCGGCCGTGCTTTCGCTGCGTGAGTTGCAGACGCTGCAGAGCAACGATGCGGTGAACGCACGCCAGCGCGGCGTCATCACGCGCACGATCTGGGGCCGGTTCAGCTTGTTGGTGCTCAACGTGTTGTTGCTCGTGATGGCACTGCCATTCTTTCTGAAACGCTTGCCGGGCAACCCGCTGGTGCCTGCGGTGCAGGCGGCGGGCTTGTGCGTGGGCGCGTGGGGCGGGGGCCTGGTGATGTTGCAGGCCTCGCCCGAGGCGGTGTCGCCCGTGCTGTCGGCGTGGCTGCCGGTGGTGATCTCCCTGCCGATCTCGGCGATCCTCGTCACGGCGATCAAGACATGACTCCCCGCGATCATGATGTCGCTGACGTGAGGTCATCGGGCGAGACCAATTCATGGCCCTTGGTGTTGTGTGCGGTGGCGGCGATGTTGCCGGTGGTGTTGCCGACGCTTGTGGTGATGAGCCCCCGGCGGTGGTTCGATGTCGATCCACGGGCCGAGGGTGCGGAGGTGTTCACGGCGGTGGGCCCGGTGGGCTTTGCAACGCTTTGCCTGTGGGGCGTTGTCACGTCGATGGTGACGTTGGTGTTACATCGTGCAACCGGCGGGCGGGTGCATCGCTGGTTGTCGGGGGCCGTGCTGCTGGGTGCGCTGGTGTGCTGGTGGCACACGGGCAAAGACTCGGACGATTTGCGCTATGCGGTGGGTTGGAGCAGCGCGGCGATGGTGGGGCTGGCGGTGTTTCATCTCGCGCAGCACGCATCGGCCCGTCGGTGGATACTGGCCATCATGGCCGCGAGCGTCGTGGCGATGTTTGTCGATGCGGGGGTGTACCGGGCGATCGAACACCCGATGACGGTGCAGCATTTCATTGAAAACAAGGCAGAAACGCTCGCAGCGAACGGGTGGGGAGACGGCTCGCCAGCGGCGCAGCTGTTCGAACGTCGGCTGCGCACCAACGATGCGGTGGGCCCGATTGGCCTGTCAAACGTGTTCGGCTCAGTCGCGGGCAGCGGGGCGGTCCTCGCGCTGGGGATCGCATGGTCGGCTTGGTACGCACGGCAGCGCGGGGTAGGCGTCGCGTTGCTCGGCGTCGCGCTGCTCGGCATCACGACGGTCTGGTTGACCAACTCCAGCGGTGCCAAGCTCGGGGTGTGCGCAGCGCTCGGCATCATGGCAATGTCGCTGTGGAAGCCCGCGCAGCGGTGGGTCAGCGCCGTAGCAATCCTTGCGGTGGCGATGGCGTATTCGGCGGTGATCCTGCGTGGCTTCATCGGGCCGCCGCCGGTGGATGCGGGCGTCACCAGCGGGGCGAGCTTGAGCATCTTGTTCCGAGCGTGGTACTGGCTGGCGGGCTGGCGCATCTGGACCGATTCGCTTGCGACGATGGTGATGGGCTCTGGCGTCAGCGGCTTTGGACAGGCGTACCTGTGGGCCAAGCACCCGCTCAGCCCCGAAGAGGTCAGCAGCGCGCACAACGTGCTCGTCGATTTTCTCGTGATGCTGGGCGTCGCTGGCGTAGCGTGGTCGGCGGCGCTATTGTGGTCGCTGTGGCGTGCGGGCAGAGTGGTTGAAGCAAACGATCGCGAAACGCAGCATGTACCGGGGGAACGCACCGCGTTGTACGGCGCACTGCTCGTGGGCGGAGGTTTGTTTGTCTTGAAGCTCATGGTCGAGCAGGCGGAGATCCCGCTGGAGATCGTGCTGGTCTGGATGTTCACGGCTGGCGCGTTCATCGCGGTCATGGTGACCGTGCTGCGATGCAACCTGCTGCACGCACACGTCGGCCTGCTCGGCGGGGCGGTGGTGCTGATGGTTCATAACCAGATCGAGATGACCTTCTTTCAGCCCGCGTCGGCGGCGTGGGCGTGGTGCATGGTGATGCTGGCGGCGGGCGGGGCGGTGAAGCGCGATGCCGGACATCAAGTAACGAACGTATCACCGCTGCGCCGGGCAGGTGATGCCGTGCTGATGGTCGCCATGGTCGTGGTCGCGGGCAGTGCCGCACGCGGTCTGCTGTTGCAACAACGTCACGGTGCGGAGCTGTCGCTGGCGGCGATACGGCTGCGCGACCCCGCGCAGAGGCGTGCATCGGGGCAGGAGGCGATTGATGCGTTGCAGCGCGCTTCGATGATCGCGGGTGTGGATGTCGTCGCGCTTCGGTGGTGGCTGGGGCTATCACTGTCGATGGAGGGCGATGTACGCACATCAGACCCGGCGATCCAGCAACACATCCAAGCGGCGCGAGCGCTTCGCGCACGGCCTGCGGCGATCGACCGGTTGGAAGCGCAGTGGCGTCGCGTGATCGCCGAGCGCAGCGGCGACCCGTCGGCGTGGCGGGCGGTGGCGGCGCCGCACGAACGCGCCGCGGCGCTGTCGCCTTACAATCCCGAGGACGCGGTGTCCGCGGGCGAGGCGTGGCTGCTGGCAGGCGAGCGCGACCGCGCGGCCAAGTGGTTTGAGAAAGCGCGTGCGCTCAACGCGCAGCTCTATCTGGACCCGGCGAAGCGTGTCGCGGTGCCGGAGTTGTGATCCCGTTGGAGTGTGTTTTGCGGATCCAGACGCTTCGCTGCGCGGACTTCGCTCAGCGTCGGCGTGACGGCGTCACATCATGAAAAAACCCTGCGGTTGGCAGGGTTTTTCAGGGCAATGGCCAGTCCCGGACTCGAACCGGGGACACCAGCATTTTCAATGCTGTGCTCTACCAACTGAGCTAACTGGCCGAAGTGCTCTTGGACGCGGAATCGTACCACCGGGGCGGGAAAACGCAACTGCGAACGGCCCCGCGTCTCATTCAAGCGGGACGGTCCCACCGGTCGTGCGGGTGGCGCTCAGACGGTTGCGCAGCAGGTCCCACGTGAACGCCTCTGCTGACTGCGGCGCGCGGGACTTGGGGTCCACCACCGTCACGGTCTTACCTGCATCCGCGAGCAGGTGCACGGTCTGCGACTCACCCAGATAGCGCAGCGTGTCGGCGTCGATGCGCACGCCCTTGTGCGTGATGACCACGTCGCGCTGCACGGTGACGGTGCGCAGCTGCGGCTTGGGCGCGGCGTTGCCGGTCCACGCGCCAAGGCCGCCGGTCTCGATGAGGTCGGCGCTGAGCGACTGGCCGTAGAGCTGAACCCGTCCCTGGCCGTCGAGCGGGTCATGGTTGATGAATAACCGACCATTGACTTGCAGGTCGTTCTTCACAAGGTCGAGCGTGAGCTTGTCGGCCCACTCCATGAGCGTCACGCCCCGGCCGGACATTGCGACCTGCGGCTTGGCTGTGACGTCACTCGTCGCAGAGTTACTGGTGTTCGTGCGGTAGTCCTCGATCAGCGTTTTACCAGCAGTGGGGACGACAACGGTCTGGCTCGTGGGTTCGTTGGTGAAGATGAGCTGCCGGCCGTAGAGCGTGAGCCGGGTCAGCGGTTTGTTGGGCGTCGCGGGGTCGAACGACTGCGCAGCGAAGTGGACCTGGGTATCGGCATCCTCGGGCTTCATGGTCGCGTGCGCCCGGCGGAGCCCGACGGCGTTGTCGTTGCTTGTGGTCTGCGATGACAGGAGCAGTTCGAGGCGGTCGCAGCCAAGCGACGTGTCATCGGTGGGCGAGGTGGTGGTGGCGTCGACGTTGCCGATCGCGATGGCGGTGCGGGTCGCGTCGTCGTAGGTGAACGCTTCGCTCCATGCGAGGGTGAGTCTGCTGTCGGGGTTGGCCGGGTCGAGCGGCGCGGTGAGCGTGCCAGCCGAGGGGACGCGGAGCGTCTGAGGCGCATCGGTGAGCGCGATCTGCGTGCCGGTGAGCGTGGCGTCGGGGTGTTCGAGCGTGGCCGGTTGATCGGGTGTGCCGATCAGGTCGAGCGTGTTCTGCGGCGGCTCGGCCACCAGGCGATCAGCGCGGAGCGTGACCTTGCGTGGTGCTTCACCGCTGCTGTCGAGCGCTTCGACGAGCACCTTGCCATCGGCCTCGATGCGAGCGAGCGCGAGGCGGTCTTGCGGCTGCTCTGAAGCTGCTGTGTTTGAAGGAGAAACGCGGGCGAGAATTCGGTCGGCTCGGATCGACTGGTCTGCTTGTTGTGCGGTCGCGCTGCCGAGCATCGTGAGTGTGTCGGGCGTGGTGCGCGTGGTGTCGGCGGGGTCGGGTTTGAAGTCCACGATGACCTGCTGGGCCTGTGCGGTGGCGTTGGTCGCGTCCGGTGTTGCGCGGTCGGCGGGGCCAGCGGCAGTGACATCGCCGAGGAACTCGGCGCGTGTGAGCGCGGGCGATGTGCTGTTGGTGAACCGAAGGTTCATGCGGTCGTTGAAGGCGATGGTGAAGGGTTGATCAGCCGTGCCCTCAAGCCGGCCCGGGCCTGTCATGGTGGTGGTGCCCGCGTCGAGGTCGGAGTCGAGCGTCTGGCCGGTCGCGGTGCCGTGCTGCTGGGACTGAAACGTCAGGGGCAACGCGTCGCTGCCTTGTGCTCGCAGGCGTCTGGGCGAAGTGAGGTACTCCACGGCAGATGCGGTGAAGCGATCGCTCGGACCGCTCTGCCCGCGTACCGGCGAGGCGTCGCTGCCACGCATGAGCAGCAGCTGCGCATCCGCTGCAGCACCAGCAAGCATCACTGGCATCGCTGACACCGGATCGAGTACCAACGGGCCCGACCACGTCACAACGACATCGTCATCACGGATCGGCATGAGTGATCGCGAGGCCCGCGCCGCATCAACACTGATGAGCTGATGCTGCGTCAAAGATCGAGCAAATCCGAGAGCATCGGAGGCGGAGCGCGTCGGATGATCAGCACGCGGCGCATCGCTCAGCGCACCGGCTGCGAAGAACACGCTCAGAGCATCGCCCGCCAGCGTGCCCTGGTCGGGGCCTGCGACAACGAAGACATCCTGCGTGAAGTCGGCCCGGTAGTACAACGGGGAAGCATCAGCTGCTTGCGGTGTGAGTGGCGCAACAGATGTCGGTGTTGCAGGCCCGGTTGCTACCGGAGCCGAGGCGCTCGTATCGCTTGTTGCTTGAGCGGGTGTTGCAGCATCGATCGCGTCGCTGCTTTCAACGCCGGGTGATGCGTCACCACGATTCGCTTGCGCTCGTGCGAAGCGCAGGTGCTCGCCCTTGGCGATCGTCAGCCGGTCGATGCGCTCGAGCGACTGGTTGTACAACGCGACAAGCCCCGTGCCCTTGAAGTCGAAGCCCGGCCCGGTGACGTGCACGGGACCGTCGCTGCGCAGCTGGCCTAGGTCGCGGTCGAAGGTGGTCTTGTCGTCGAGGAACGCGCGGAGCTTGAGGTGCGTCGGGTCGGCCGTGTTGACCGCGCCATCCGGCGACTCGTAGAAGCTCACGACGACATCGCTGGAGAACTCGCCGCGCTGCGGCTCGTTGCCGGGCAGATAAAAGATGCCGTGCGCCGCTTCGATGATGAGCAGCTTGCTCCGGCCCGTGGCGATGCGGGCGAACGGCTGGTCGGCGTCGAACACGAACTCGGCCTGGGGCTGCAGACGATCCGCGCCGAAGGTCGTGATGCGCGGCCCGTCTTCGCGGGTGTAGCGAGGCCCGGTGATCTGCTTGATCTGTGGGCCTTCGCCGCTGCCGGTCGCTCGGCCGTCGCTGTCGCGCTGCTCCGGCAGGTTCAGCATGACATCGCCGGGCCCACGCTCCACCAGCGGCGCAGAACCACCCCACAGCCACGATGCGCCAAGCACACCCAGAGCCAACAAAACCGCTGAAACAATCACCCAACCTCGCTTGCGCATCACGTCAGTGTCCGCCCACCGCCCGTCCAACGCAACCCCGACACCCCGCACGCTGACCATTGCACCAGCATCCGCCCGTTCCCCGATATAGTCCCGACAACCCTTTACGAGCCCACCCATGATCAGCAAAGTGTTCAAGGCCTACGACGTCCGACAAACTTACCCCACTCCCCTGAACGAAGACGTCGGATGGACGATCGGCGTCGGCGTCGGCCAACACCTCAAAAACCTCAACAACGGCCCGGGCACCGTCGTGTGCTCGCGCGACCATCGGCCCGCCGCGCCGTCGATGCAACAGGCACTCATGCAGGGCATCCGCTCCACGGGCATGCACGTTGTCGACCTGGGCCGATGCGATACCAGCATCCAGTATTTCGCCATCCCCTTCCTCAAAGCAGCGGGCGGCGTGCAGACCACCGCGTCGCATAACCCCATCGAGTACATCGGCTACAAGGTCTCCGGCCCCGTTGCACGACCCATCGGCCGCGACACCGGACTCAACGACATCCAGAAAATCGCTGAGCAGCTCAGCGGCGAGTGCCCCCAGCCCACCGCCGGCTACGAACAACGCGACCTCTGGGACGACTATCAAAAGCACATCACCGGCTTCCTGAACCCGCCGCTCAACAGGCCGCTCAAGCTCTACGTCGACTGCTCCAACGGCTGCGGCATCGAGCTTGTTAACCGTGTCTTCAAGCACATCCCCAACCTCCATGTCATCGCCATCAACGACAGGTGGACCGACCAGTGGGCACACGAGCCCAACCCGCTCATCCCCGCCAATATGCAGCCCACCGTCGACGGCGTGAAGAAGCACGGCGCGGACCTAGGTGCGTGCTTCGACGGCGATGCCGACCGCTGCATGCTCGTGGATGACAAGGGCAACGCATGCGGCTGCGACCACCTGACCGCGTGGCTGGCCGAGCACTTCCTGAAGCAAGCGCCCGGCAGCAGCGTCGTCTACGACCTGCGCTCTAGCAAGGTCGTTGAAGAAACCATCGTGAAGCTCGGCGGCAAGCCCGCCATCAGCAAGGTCGGCCACGTCAACATCAAGGCGCAGCTGCGGCAGACCGACGGCATCTTCGGTGGCGAGCTCTCCGGCCACTTCTACTTCAAGCACAACGCCTACGCCGACTCGGGCGCGATCACCCTCGCCGCCGCGCTTGCCGTCCTAGGACAGAGCAAGGCGTCGCTCTCGACACTCATCGCGCCCTTCCGCAAGTACCCGCAGTCCGGCGAGATCAACTTTGAGAACGATCACAAAGACGAGACGCTGGCCGACCTCAAAGCGACCTACGGCAAGCACGGCAAGGTCATGGAGCTCGACGGCGTCACCATCGACTGCTGGGACACCAAGGGCTTCTGGTTCAACGTCCGCGCCAGCAACACCGAGCCGCTGCTGCGCTTGAACACCGAGGCGAAAGACCAGGCCACGCTCGACACGCTGCTCTCCGCGCTGCGCCCCAAACTCGGCCACGAGCACCACGGGCACTGAACGCCCGGCGGGGGAGTGGCCACGGAATCAGAGGAAGGCACGGAAGGGAAAGTGATGGGTGATGAACGGACACAACCTTCATGGTTGTGTGCGTTTACACATGTCTTACATAGAAGGTTTTTAGCAACCCCCCTCCCATTGGTAGGGGGGTTGTGAAAAGACTGCTTGTCATTTCGTTCCGTGGCTTCCTCTGATTCCGTGGCAAAAAGTGCTTCAAGCGCGGAGGCGTTCGTTTTCGACGACTTTGCGCATGGGGGAACCGGTGGCCTTGTCTTTAGCGCGTTGCTGGACGAGTCGCGGGGCGAACTTGGTGGCGAACCACGCCAGGGCGGTGATGACGGCCAGGTCGTCGAGCTGGCCTGCCCCGAGGAAGACGTCGGGGATCAGGTCGATGGGCGACACGAGGTAGCCCAGCGAGAGCAGGCCAAAGAGCACCTTGGCCCAGGTGGGCGTCTGCCGGTCGCGCCAGACGTACCAGGTGGCCTTGATGAAAGCGACGGGCCCGAGGATGCGGAGGTTGCTTGGCATGGGGCCATGATAGCGCGGCGGTGTTCGCGGAGGTGCGTGTTGGGGCGAGACAAGTCGCGGCGCTACGCATCACACGTGATCGCAGCGCACCATTTGTGGCGCCGCGACTTGTCGCGTCCGGCGCATCAGCGCTGCCCGATGAGGCGGTACCCGATGCCCAGGTTCAGGATGCGTTGCAGGAGCGCTTCGTAGGGCAGGCCCGCGGCGTCGGCGCTCTCGGCGAAGTCCTCGCCGTACATGAGCTGTGGGTTGGGGTTGGCTTCGAGCAGGTACACCCGGCCATCGTGTGCGAGGCGGTAGTCGAGGCGCGCGTAGCCCGAGAGCATGAGGGCTTTGTAGATGCGCTTGGTCAGGCGCGGGAGGCGGTCGGCGAGCCCTTCGGGCAGGTCGGCGGCGACGCCGGTCTGGAGCTTGAGCTTCTTTTGATAACGCTCGTCCCACTTGATGCGGCTGGTGGCGATGCGTGGCGCGCCGTCGCGGAGGTTGCCAAAGTCGATCTCCCAGATGGGGAAGGTCTGCAGCCGGTCGTTGCCCATGGTGCCGACGTAGAGCTCTCGGCCCTCGATGTAGCGTTCGACGATGGCGTCCGTGCCGATCTGCTCGTGGATGAACGCGACGCGGTCGGCGAGCTTGTCGTCGTCGTGGACGACCGACGCCTGGGCGATGCCGACGCTGCCTTCCTCGGTGAGCGACTTCACAAAGAGCGGGAACTCGAGCTTGCGTGGCCTGCGGAAGCGCCGGCCGATGGGAGCGACGGCGAAGTCGGGCACGGGCAGCCGGTGGTGTTTGCAGACCATCTTGGCGATGGCTTTGTTGTGGGCGAGCATGAGGCCGCGCGGGTTGCAGCCGGTGTAGGGCAGGCGGATCATCTCGAGGTAGGAGACGACGTGCGCGTCGTAGACTCCGATGCCGTCAAACTCTTCGAGGAGGTTGAAGGCGATGTCGGGTTGGAGGTGCTCTGCAGCGGCCTTGATCCCCGAGAGGTCCGACGAAACGCCGACCAGCCAGACCGTATGCCCCATCAGCCGCAGCGTTTCATACACGGCGTACTCGGTCTGGATCGGCGCGACCTCTTCAGGCGTCAGCCCCTCGATCGTGTCAGGCGGCACGAGCGACGCGTGCGTGAGCAGGATGATGCGGAGCTTTTTCATAGCCTTCGTAGTTCAGAATGCGTTACAAAGCGACGGGGCGGTGGCCGGCGTGAATGAAATTGACGGTGTTGACGGTCACGAGCAGCGGGGCTTCGCGAGCTGCCTGGCGTTTGGGGACGGCGAGGCGGAGGTTGAGTTCCTTGCAGCGGTCGATCATGTCGCGGAGGACCTGATCGAGGGTGTAGGCGTGCGTCCCGGTCCAGCGGGAGACGTCGTCGCGCAGCTGCGGGCGGATCGCGCGCAGAAACGACGCGGCGCTTTGACGCTTGGCGAAGCGCGGGTCGTCGCTGAAGAGCTTGCGCAGGTCGGAGTCGAAGAAGTCGGGGAACTCATCGGCGTAGTACAGCTTCTTGTCGTGGTAGTGCTCGCGGAGCGTGGTGGTGTTGTCGCTCAGGGGCTCGACAAAACGCCGGCTTCTGACGGGGGGGAGGCGGTCGGCGATGTCGCGCATCAGCTCATCGACGTACTCGAGCTTGCGCAGCGCGGGCCAACCTTTGAAGGTGGTCCGCCACTGGCTGCGCGGCGTGAGCCAGACGGCAAAAGTTTCGGCGAAGTCTTCGGCGGGG
>DAIOEG010000066.1:0-9892 GCA_036746415.1 Phycisphaera sp.
ATCTGGTGTTTGCGTTGATGTATGCGGGTGTGCTTTGGCCGGCGTTTCTGGGGAGGGAGCCGGGGTTATCGGCGACGTGGACGCTGGTGCTGGGGCTGCATGTGTGTGTGCAGGCGTGCTTCACGGTGGTGGTGCATGCGCGGGAGCGGATGGCGGTGGATGCGGAGGGGCACGCGGGGGGTCGGCTGGCGCTGCTGGTGGCGGGTGCGCTGCTGTTGGTGCTGTTGCAGCACCGGGTGGATGCGCGGTTTGGGGAGTGGGGGTACCGTGGGTTCCTGTTGTTTTACGGGACTGCGTTCCCGGGGTACGTGTTCATCGTGATGCTGTGCGGGCGTGGGCGTGGGCGGATGCTGTGGGCGTGGGTGACGCCGGTGGCGATGGTGCTGTCGGGGCTGGCGTTTATCGGGGGCGAGATGCGGTGGTTGCCGGTGGCGATGGGGGTGATCGGGCTGGCGGGGCTGGTGTCGTGGTTCCGTCGGGGGAGCAGCCAGGTGGAGCTGGAGGTGTGAGGGTGGCCACAGAAGTGGAATCAGCATTAGCCACAGATGGACACAGATGAAGAGTGGGAGTGGCCACGGAAGGGGAGGAAGGGGAGGGGAACGGAAGGGAGTGGGGAGTGGGTGTTGGGGAGTGGTTGGAGAGCGCGACAAGTCACGGCGCTACGGGGTGGAATGATTGATCCCTGATCCATGATCCCTGCAGTTTGAGACCCCACGCAGCTTCGCAGCGTGGGCTTCGGGGGACTGACCCCTTAGCCCCTCGGCCCCTTTCTCCGCGTGGTGTTTCATGAAGTGGGCGTAGCCGTCTTTGGTCATGTAGCGGGAGAGGATGGCTCGGGGGATGTTGGTCATGTCGACGAGGAGGAGGCCGTCGAGGACGTCGCCGAAGTCGGGGTCGACGTTGAAGCCCAGGAGCTTGCCGTTGAGTTTGAGGTATTGACGAAGGAGGACGGGCATGGTTTTTCCGTCGGCTTCGAGTTCGCCGACGAGGTCGTTGACTTCGTCGAGGTTGGCGACGACGGTGGAGAGCATTTTTTTATCGACGTCTTTGGGGACGCGGTGCCGGTGCGGGTTTTTGGGTTTGGGCAGGTCGTCGCGTTTGAGGCCACGGTGGAGTTCGCAGAACTTGGCGAGCAGGACCTTGCTCATGTCGGTGTAGCGTGCGGAAATGGAGACGGGGCCGAAGAGGTTGCGGTAGTGCGGGTGCAGGACGGCGAAGTGGCCGATGCCTTTCCAGAGGAGCTGGAGGGGGAGGTAGGAGCGTTGCTCGTCGGGGTGGACGAAGGACCGGCCGAGCTCGATGGACGGGCCGATGGACTTGAAGAGGGATTCTTTGTAGTCAAAGAGGGTGGCGGTGTAGAGTCCCGCGGTTCCTTGCTTGGCGAGGAGCTGGTCGGTGAGGCCCATGCGGTAGGAGCCGGCGATCTTGCACTGGTCGCGTCGCCAGAGGACCAGGTGGAGGTAGTGCTTGTCGTAGCGGTCGAGGTCGCGTGATGTGCCGGTGCCCTCGCCGACGGCCCGGAAGGCCAGCTCGCGCAGCCGGCCGATCTCGTGCATGACCGCGTCTGCCTGCCTGGCGTAGATGTAGAGCACGTCGTAGTCGCCGCTGGTGAGCAGGCGCTGGTGAGCGGGCAGGGCGAGCAGCTCGGCGGCGACTTTGTCGGGGTCGGCGGGCTCGGCGATGGGGCTGCCGTTGACCACGGCGTGGTCGGGCAGGTTGGTCGTCTCGGGCCGGCCGGGCTTTAAGAGGTAGGTGCGGACGCGGAGGTAGTCGGTGAGCCGATCGCGGTCGGCAAAGCGCGCGAGGCGTTCGGCGGAGAGCGGCTGGCTGACGCGGACGGTGAGCTTGCCGCCGCGGCGCTTGAGCATCTCCCGGGGGAGGAGCGCCGTGCGGAGCATGGGGTGGACGAGGCCGGCGAGCTGGAAGAGGTTGGAGTTTCGGCCGTCGAAGTAGACGCAGGTGGCCGAGGCACCGGTGCGCTGGAGGATGCGGGCGGCGGTGCTGACCCACTCGGGGTCGACGACGCAACGCTTGCGGAGTCGCAGGTGCGAGACGGTGCCCGAGGGGAACATGCCCAGGCAGTGGCCGTCGCTGACGTATTGGACGGCTTCGCGGACGGCGGTGGCGTTGTTGCGGACGGCGTCTTTTCCGCCGAAGACATCGACAGTGAAGATGTTGGGCCGAAGGTCGGGGATCATGCCAAGGATCTGGTTGACCAGGAGCTTGACATCGGGCCTGACGCGCATGAGCAGGGACATGAGGGCGAGGCCTTCGACGCCGCCGAAGGGGTGGTTGGCGACGACCACGAGCGGGCCGGTCTTGGGGATGCGGTCGAGGTGGTCGATGGGCAACGCGACGGAGGTGTGCAGGGCATCAAGCGCCTGGTCGGCGAAGGGGCGGGTGTCGTGGTTCGCGGCTTCCTGGGCCTTGACGTGGCGGTAGATGGCGTTGAGCTTTTTCAAGCGCAGGACACGCGCGACGGCGGGCTTGGCGACGGACTTGAGCGGGTGGGTCTTGCCGGCGGTGTCGTCGAGGTCGAGACGGAACGGGTCGGGCATGACGTGCTTTCCGTGGTGGGCTGATGGGGGCGACGAGAGTATTTTAGTGAAAGGTGGGGGATGTGGATGACGGATGATGGATGACGGATGACGGATGACGGATGACGGATGACGGATACGTACATCTTCGTTCGGGCGGGCTGACTGGTTCGAGGGGTTCACACAAAGTTCATATTGGCGGTACGCTTGGCGGGCTCATGGACCTGTCGCTTCTGGTTGAGAACCTGCGGACGCCCGCGATCCTGTTTTTTGGGCTGGGGTTGCTGGCGTCGCTGCTGCGTTCGGACCTGTCGATCCCCGAGCCGATCCCCAAGCTGCTGTCGATCTACCTGCTCATGGCGATCGGGTTGCACGGCGGGGTCGAGCTTGCGCACAGCGAGATCACGGGGCACGTCGTGGCGCTGTTGTGTGCATCGGTGGCGTTGGCGGCGGTGATCCCGCTGTGGTCGTTTGCGTTCCTGCGGTTGAAGCTGGACGTGCCCAACGCGGCGGCGATCGCGGCGACCTACGGCTCGATCTCGGCGGTGACGTTCATCACGGCCCTGAACTTCCTGGACAACCTGCACCACGCGGAGCCGGCGTTCCACCCCGGCGGGTACATGGTCGCGGCGATGGCGCTCATGGAGAGCCCTGCCATCGTCGTGGGCGTGCTGCTCGCGCGTGTCTTTGCAACACCAACACCGCCGCCCGAGCACAGCACGCGGAGCATCGATGAAGGCCCGAGTGGCTTTGACTGGGGCCAGCTGTGGCGTGAGGCGTTCCTGAACGGCGCGGTGGTGGTGCTGGTGGGGTCGCTCTTGATCGGGCTCGCGATGGGGGACCGGGGCTGGGTCGCGGTGAAGCCGTTCGTGTACGACCCCTTCAAGGGCGTGTTGTGCCTGTTCCTCTTGGACATGGGGCTGGTGGCGGCGCGTCGGCTGCGCGATCTTCGGCGGTCGGGGCCGATGCTCATCGGCTTTGCGATCGGCAGCGCCCCGGTCCACGCGGCGCTGGGCATCGCGGTGGCCTGGTGCCTGAGCGCAAGCGTAGGCGATGCGCTCATGCTCGCGGTGCTGTGCGGCAGCGCGAGCTACATCGCCGTGCCCGCGGCCATGCGTCTCGCCGTGCCCGAGGCGAACCCCAGCTTGTACGTGCCGATGTCGCTGGCGGTCACGTTCCCCTTCAACATCACCGTGGGCATCCCGCTGTACCTGATCGTCATCGAGTGGCTGTGGGGGGTGTGATGCGGCAACGCTGTCTTCCGCAGATTGCGCGGAGGACGCAGATGAAGCGAGACGAGTTTGAAACCGCGGATGGACGCGGATGCGTTGGAGTTGAGATAGCAACGGATGAGCTGAAACTGGATGAATCACTTGACGATGCCTCTACCAACCGCGTGCATCGGCGTTCATCTGCGGTTTCAACTCCGAGCGAGCAACCCAGACACCCCAAGCAGGCCGACATGAAACCCGTCAAGCGAATCGAGATTTTGATCCCCACCGTGCAGATCGAGGCGGTGGTGGGGAAGCTGTTGGACGCGGGGGTGAGCGATTACACCGTGACGCGCCGTGCGACGGGCTGGGGCGACCGCGAGGTGCTCAGCGATGACGGGTTGACCAGTGTGTACGAGCACCGCATCGTGGTCGCGTGCTGCTCGGCCGAGGCCCTCGACGAGGTGCTCAAGTCGACGCGGTCGATCGTGAAGCGTTACCGCGGCGCGGTGCTGGTCAGCGACGCGTGGCAAGCGTTCCCTTGACGGCCGATCGAGACTGCGCCTGCACCTGGCCAGCGGCTGCCGCTTTATTGGCGGCAGCGTTTGGCTGCAGTTTAGGTGGAGTTACGGGGGGTGTTGGTGTCGTGGCCACGGTGCCACTGCTTGCCAAACCGGTGAAAAGGTTCAGCCGGGCGGCCTCGGTAATCGCGAGCACGGCGGGGTGTTTGAGTTTGCGTTCGCCGCTGATGGCGTAGTACCGCTCCTGCACCTGCGGGGTGACGCCGACGGCCTCGACGTTGAACTGGCGGCACACCTCTTCGGCCACCACCGACGGCACGGGGAACCAGCCCGCTCCTTCGTCCGCGAACGCCTTCATCAACGCGCTGTCATCGAACTCCGCCACGATGCGTGGGCGGATGCCCAGCGCATCGAACCACCGCTCGAGCGCCCGACGCATCGACGTGCCCTCGGTGGGCAGCATCGCAGGCGTCTGGTGCAACGAGCCGGGGAAGCCCAGACGCAGCTTCACCGCCAGCGCCGGAGGAGCAACGATCGTCGTGCCACACTCGCCCAGCAGGTGATTGAACACCTTGACCTTCACCGTCGACGGGGCCGGCGCATCGGCGAGAACGAGGTCATAACGGTATGTCGCCAGGTCGGACAAGAGGTGCTCGAGCTTGCCTTCCTTCACCACCAGGTGCACCGGCTCGGGCGAGTCCATCGTGGGCTTGAGCACCCGACGCACCACCAGCTTGGGCACCGCGTCGGCCACGCCCACCGTCAGCTTCGTCGGGGAACCCGTCGGCCGGCCCTTGACGGCCTGCACGAGCTCACGCCCGAGGTTGAAGATGTCGTCGGCGTACCCGTACACCAACTGCCCCGTCTCGGTCAGCACCAGCGATCGCCCCCGGCGGTGGAACAACTGTTCGCCCAGCGCGTCTTCCAACGCCTTGATCTGGGCGCTGATCGTCGGTGGGGCAAGCTGGAGCTTCTCGCTCGCACGGGCAATGCTGCCCTCTTTTGCCACACTCCAAAAGTAATGAAGATGGTGGTAGTTCAGGTATTCCACACGACATGCTAGCCATCAAAAACCGAGGCGGCTCGCGATCACCCACGCGCCGATGCATCCGATTTTGGTGTTCTGCCAATCCTTGGCTACACTAAAACAATCAGCGGGCTTGCTGACCACGTCTGCGACTGTCATGTGCTGAACTTGCGTGAAACCTTGTGATTTTGATCCTACGGGCAATCCAAACCCCCCTCGGCCAGGCCGAACGGTTACGGATGCCTTGATGCGCACCGCACGCAAGCCCCGACACACGACGCCATCTCTGCTCATTTCTACGTTCCCATATCTCGAGGAGTGCATCTCATGAAGGGCCAAGTCAAGTGGTTTGATCCGAAAAAGGGCTACGGCTTCATCCTCGGCCCGCAGGGCCAGGACGTGTTCGTCCACTTCAGCCAAATCGACACCGACGGCTTCAAGTCGCTGAAAGACGGCGAAAGCGTGGACTACGAACTCATCGAAGGCGACAAAGGCCTGCAAGCCAAGAGCGTGCACCGCGTCCCCCAACAAGCCGTGGGCTGAACCGACATCCAACGCGTGGACCCCACGCCGCTGCGCAGCGCCGGCTTCTTCGGGCGTATCCTGCGGGGCATGGTGATGACGTGGTTGCTCATCGGGGTGGCGCTTGGGGTGATGCTGGCCGTGCCGTTGGCTTGGCGGTGGTCCCGCGCGACGGAGCGTCGGGTGCGCGAGCTGGAGCGTCGCAACCGTCAACAGGAGCGGTTGGCCGAGCTTGGCACGATGACGGCCGGCCTTGCGCACGAGATCAAGAACCCGCTCTCAACGCTGGGGCTGAACGTGCAGCTGTTGCAGGAAGACCTGGGCGAGGCCGAGCAACTTGCCGGTAGCAACCCCGAGCTGGTGCTGCTGCTGCAGCGGACGGGGCGTCGGCTCGGGGGCTTGCAGCGCGAGTCCAACCGTCTGCGTGACACACTCGAAGACTTCCTTCGTTTTGCAGGTCGGATGAAGCTCGACCGCCGAACCACGGACCTCAACCAGCTGCTCGCCGAACTCGCGGACTTCTTCACGCCGCAGGCGGACGAGGCGAAGGTCCGCATCCGTACCGACCTGCCGGCGTCGCCCGCGATCGCTTCCGTCGATGCGTCGCTGCTCAAGCAGGCGGTGCTGAACCTGATGATCAACGCGGTGCAGGCGATGCAGCACGCGCGAAGCTCGACGAGCACCCCCGCGCCAGCGCACGGCGGGTGCGATGAGCTGCTGCTACGGCTGTCCCAACGCGAGCCAGCCGGCAACTGGTGCGTCCACATCATCGACACCGGGCCGGGCATCGCGCCGGAGGTGCTGCCCCGGATCTTCGAGCCG
The DNA here is from genome assembly GCA_036746415.1 of Phycisphaera sp. Taxonomy (GTDB): domain Bacteria; phylum Planctomycetota; class Phycisphaerae; order Phycisphaerales; family Phycisphaeraceae; genus DAIOEG01. The sequence continues at coordinate 6,641 of DAIOEG010000066.1, forward strand.
TACTTCTCGTCCAAGCGTGGCGGGACGGGCCTGGGCCTGCCGACGACCCGTCGGATCGTCGAAGAGCACGCGGGCACGCTGGGCGTCTATACCGACCCGGGACGTGGCACGGAGTTCACGCTCGAACTGCCGGCGGGGGTGTGATGGGTTTGGTTCAGAGATGGAACCACGGATGCACGCGGATGCACGCGGATGAAGACAAAGGTGCAATCGTTGATGTCCGGAACGACGGGGGCGAGCAAGCTCGCCCGCTACACTGGGCAGTTCTGTTCTGCGTCCATCGGTGTCCGTCTGCGGAAGAAGCCGCCCCACTCACTCCCAGTCCATCCGGTCGCTCATCTTGTCGACGGCGCTGCTGAGGTGGTCGATGTCGCGCTGGATGCCGTGGTGCAGCCCGCGCATGGCGTGGCAGCCGTTCACCGCCAGCACACTCAACAACAAGACCCATCGCGCCATGCCCCCAAGATCGGCAAGAACCCGCCCTGACAATGACAGAAGCCCGCGTTCAATGAACGCGGGCTTCATCAGTTTGTAATGACAACCACTTGCTCACAGGATCTCGAAGATCGACTGCGTGCGGAGCACCAACCCCGTCGAGGCGATCAGGTGGTACGCCTGGATGTGGTACTCCCGGCGGAGCTTCTGGGCGTCCACCAGCGACAGGCACGAGCCGCCCTCGGCATCGGTGAACGACAACGCCATCGAGCCGGTCTCGTGGGCGAAGTCCACCATCTCGCGGTAGGTCGAGGCGAACAGGTTGTCGGTGAGCGTCTCGGTCTGGATGGTGGTGAAGAACCCGAGCTTGCCCTCGCGGGGCATCTCGTAATCTTTTTCACCAAACGCCGGCAACGCGTGGATGAGGTTGCTCTCGGGCAGGTGGTCGCCCGAGTCGATGACGACCTCGGTCAGCGACTGGCCGGCGGTCTGGAACCGGACGATGTGCCCGCCGGGGATCAGCCACTGCTCGACCTCGTAATCACCGTGCCGGATGGTCCGCCGGCTACGCAGGTCGAACAGCTCGGGGTGAAGCGGTCGGCGGTAAAGCATCATCCGCAGATTCTGGCCTTGGGAAGTTTTGTGGCTCACACTCATGGTTTTCACAACATCCTTGTTGAAAAGTGTTTAGGAATTGATTGACGCCAGCACGGCAGCCGCCCGGAACATTGCTGGGACCCCATTCGATCGAAACCGAGTATAGCGGTCAGGCCCGGAAAGGGAAATAGTATTTTAACTCATTCATCGTGGATTTTTGGTGGATTGGGGCGGAGCCGGGGTTTCAGCATGCCGAAACTCGGCCGTGGCTGATAAGACCGAACCGGGGCATACTGATACGTCATCACTGGCCCAGCGGTTCGCTCGGGCGTGCCTCGGCGGGTCTTGCCTCGGAAATGCATGCAGCACGTCGCCGTCTTCCGATAACAACCAAGTCATGTTGCCTGCTTCTCCCCCGCGACGCTCCACCGCCCTGGCGTTGGTCCTCGCCCGCGCCGATGCGCTGGGTGCCGCCGCCCTGTCGGCCGCGATCCCCACCGCCGGGACCAACGAGCGTCAGCCGCTGATCGAGGGCCTGCTCGCGTTGGACCCCGAGAAGGGCCTCGCCGCCGTCGTCAAGCACCTGCACGAGCTGCCGACCACGATCCAGGGACACGCCCGGGCACACGCCGCGCTTCTCGACGGCCCGATCCGCGAGGCCATCACCAGCCGACAGCCCGCGAGTGTCGCCAACGGGATCGAGCTGCTCGTGGAGCTTCGTCTGACCCGGCTGGCGTATCTGTTGCCCGAGGCCGTCCGCCACGGGCCGGGGGAGACGCGCGAGCAAGCGGCCGTGGGTCTCTACTCCCTCGCCAAGGCCCGTCACACACTCGCGTCCGATGAGCAAGCCCGCCTGTGCTCGGCCGTCGAGCCCACCATCGTCGCTTACGAACGCCACCCCCACCCCGCGCTGCTCGACGCGTTCCTCGAACTGCTGACCTGCGCGATGCCCGATGCGTGGTCCGCGCTGGGCCAGACCGATCACCCCGCGGTCCGGCCGCTGCGTGAACGGCTGGACGCGTGCAAGACCGGGCCCACGCGGGCCGCCGTCCTGCCCCTGCTCGCCGTGCCGACGCTGACGCACGCCTGCGCCGCGGCGCTGCGTCACTGCATTGAACACGGACAGCTCGCCGATGTGCTAACCCACCCCTGGGCCTTGAGCCAGCCGGCGGTCCAGCACGCGCTGCACCGGCTGGAGCCGGCCGACCCGTACCTGCCCACCGATGAGGCGGTCGCGAAGCTGCCCGACGCCGCCCGCGTCGTTCTGCCGGACTATTTTGCGGCGCTGCGCCTGCCAGCCGGGCGGTTGACGCAGGCGCTCGCGCCGTTGTTGGAGGACGCGGTCCTTGCCGTGCGTCTTGCGGCGCTGCGCGTGTGGGCGCTGGTGGATCGGTCCGAGCCGGTGGTGCTGCAAAGGCTGCTCGAAGGGCTGGGTCGGCTGGCGCAGGACCGCGAACCGGCACTGGCCCGGCTCGCGCTGCGGACGCTTGAGTCCTGGGGCGAGCCGGCCGTACGCGCGGTGGCGGGCAAGCTGCTGCACAGCCCGCACGAGGTCGTGCGTGAGGCCGTCAACCGCCGGCTGGGCGTCGTGGCCTTCGAGAAGCTCTGGCAGCGCTGGCTGGCGCTGGACCCCGAGCACCGCGTGCTGACGGCCCGAGCGGTCCGCAAAATCGATCCTGCTTTTGACCAGCGTCTGCAACAGAAGCTCGCGGGCAAGACCGACGACCGCCGCAAGGCCGTCGGCGTGGTGCAGGCCCTGCAGCTGGCGCCGCGCTGGGCCGATGCGGTGCTGGCCCTTGCACAGGACCCCGACCCGCACGTCGCTGCGACCGTCGCGCATCTGCTGGGGCAGATCGACCGCCCCGAGGCCCACGAGGCGCTGGCTCAACTGATGCACCACGCCGATGCGCGGGTGCGCGCCAACGCGATCGAGGGCCTGTCCAACCACCAGTCGCACCGCCACACGGCCGAGCTGCTCGTGCTGGCCGACAAAGACCAGCCGCGCCCGCGTGCCAACGCCATCCGCGCGTTGTTGGAGCTGCGCACCGGCGAGGCCGTCGCCGCGCTGCAACGCATGCTCCACGACCGCCGGCCGGAGCACCGGTTGTCCGCGCTGTGGCTCATCGAGGCCGTCGGCATGTCCGACCTGGCCGAGCAGGTCAAGCAGCTCGCCCTGCACGACGACAACCGCAAAGTCGCCGACCGCGCCGACGATGTGGC